>URLI01000042.1 GCA_900548585.1 uncultured Prevotella sp.
ATAAATTGAAAATAATGGTCAAAACATTTGGATATTAACATAGAAAGCGATTTTGGTTAAGACACGTTGCCAATTTGTCGCCAAAAATATAAAAGCAAAAATCCTAACCGCTTATATTCAAGCAGTTAGGATTTGTTAAAGTGCGCCTGATAGGACTCGAACCTACACGACAGAAGTCACCAGATCCTAAGTCTGGCGCGTCTACCAATTCCGCCACAAGCGCAGACTTTGTTTTTCAAATGCCGTGCAAAGGTAATGTTTTTTGCGTGCAAATGCAAATAATAGCATTGTTTTTTATCTGTCAACGCTGATTGTTAGTGTTCCAGTGTGGAAATGTATGCCGGGACGCTCGATGAAAGACGCGAGTGAGCCGTTGGCTGCAAGTTCCGTGGGTGTGCCTATCTGCAGTGTCGTCTTACTTGTGTCTGTGGCGTTGCTTTCGCCTTCCGTCCCGCTTTCGCCGTTCGTCTTTCCGCCCGCAGGCTTTGCCTGGGTGTGGTGCAGCAGCCACAGGCGGTCTGCGAGTTGCAGGGCGAGCTCGAGGTCGTGCGTTGACAGGAATATGGTCTTCCCCATGTCATGTGCGAGTTTTCTAAGCAGTATGAGCATATCCACTTTCGATGGATAGTCGAGGAATGCCGTTGGCTCGTCAAGGTAAATCACAGGTGTCTGTTGTGCCAGTGCCTTGGCAATCATCACTTTCTGGCGTTCTCCGTCGCTTAGGGTCTGTATCATTCGCCCTGCGAGATGCTTGATGCCCGTTTTCTCTATGCTGTCCTCCACAATCTTCATGTCCTGGCTGCCCAGCGTTCCCCAGAAGCCGGTGTATGGCGACCGTCCTAATCCCACGAGTTCGGTCACGGTTATGTTGTGAACCCTCGGCTTTGTGGTAAGCACCACCCCGATGTGCCGTGACACCTCCTTGTCGGTGAATGTCTCGAGGCGTTTCCCGTCAATCACGATACTTCCTTTTATCGCCGGCAGGAAAGCGCTCAGCGTGCGCAGCAATGTGCTCTTGCCAATGCCGTTGGGGCCGATTAGGCAGGTCAGCTCCCCGTCATTGAGGTTGGCGTTGATGTTCTCCACGACGACGTTCCTGTTGTTTTTCGCCGTATATCCTATTGAAAGATTTTCCAGGGCAATCATTTCTGTTGCGGATTAGTTTTGAATGTCATTTCTTCAGCAGGTCGCGTGCGAACTCGATGATGGTGTCCTTTCCTTTCCTGAAGTCAGCATCGGTGAGTTGCACATTATAGTCCGGCTCGATGCCAAACTCGGTCAGTTGCCTGTCGCGGTCGTACATCGGGCATGCCGAGAACCTCACTCCCCAGCCGCGCGGCAGTTCCGACGAGAACGGCATTCCTGCCCCTCCTCCCGTCTTGTCGCCCACGACTTTCACCTGCGGGCAGCATTTCATGTACTTCACGAACTCGTTTGCCGCGCTGTAAACCTTTCTGTTTGTCAGTATCACCACAGGTTTCTGCCACCTCAGTCCTGCGGCTGGTTTCAGTCTTTGTTCCTCCATCTTCGAGAAGTCGTTGTGTCCGCGCCCAGTCTTGTGCCTCATGTAGCCCACGAGTATTTCCTTGTTTGTGAAGCGTGCCGCCAGTTTCTCCGCCGTGGCGAGGTTTCCGCCGCTGTTGCTCCTGACGTCTATTATCATGCCGTTGCATGTTGCTATTTCCGATAATATGGCATCGAGGTTTCCGTCGCCTATTGCCTGTGAGAACGACTTGTAGCGCAGATATGCTATGTTGTCATCGAGTATGCGGTACTCGATGCCCGACGCAATCCTGTAGTCCGTCCCCATGTATGCCCGCAGCAGCGAGTCGCTGAAGTTGTGCGGGTAGTTCTCGTGCCACGACCAGTTGCGCGCCATGTCGAACTTGCTGTAAATGTTGACATGTCCGTCGCGCAGTTCCGAGAGCATGTTCGCCATCACCTCGAACATCTGGTTCTCTGTCATGCCGTCGTTTATCTGCGGCGAGTATTTCGCGTGCACGGCGTTCCAGTCCAGTCCGTACTGTTCGTTCTTGTAGTCGAAGAAACAGTAGTGCTCGTCAATTATCCGCCACAGGGCCTCGAAGTTGCCACGGGGCGTGTCGTCGTGCTGCTCCTCGTCGATGCAGGAGCAGAGCAGTCCGATTGCTGCAAAGAAAAAGAATATGATAGCCTTTCTCATTCCGTCATAGTTTTACGATGTAGAATCTTTTTGTCAGTCCAACCACCACGAGATGCGAGTAGTTGTGATATTTCAGGTTGTTCACGTCAGACTGCCTGTAGTCGCCGAGGTAGCCCACGCTTACCGACAAGTGTCTCAGGTGTATTTGCAGCGTCAGTGCGTTCTGCATCGACGGTGCGTTGAACGGCGTTGTCGCCACTATGTTGTGGTCGTAGTTGCCGCGTGTGAATATCTCGTAGTACGACTGTCCGTAGTGAGGCGTGAACATCAGTCCCACAAGCGGCGCGGTCACTTCGTATTCCACGGAGAACCGTTTCCCGAACAAGCGGAAGTCATATACTGCGGCAGCCGATGGCGACAAGTTGATGCCCGTCCTCAGCTGTCCGGGGTTGTTGCCGTTCCTTGTGTTGTAAAGGAATCCTATGCTCGCCTGTCCCGTTATCCCGGCTTTCAGGTGCAGGCTGCCCCCGGCCAGGTCCCAGTGTCTGTGCCTGCCCATGCCGAAGGTGTAAAGTCCGGCGATGTCTTTGCTGTCATCGCTGCGTGGGGACGTATGGGACACAAATGCCTGGTGCTTTATGTCGGTGCTCCATTTGCTGTAGGCGTTGGTGCCGCCGCCGGAGTTCCTCCGTCGCTCGGTGTTGTCAACGAAGCGGAACTCCGTCCCGTCATAGTGTTCCGGTGAGATATAGGTGTCGAGTATCTGCGATGCCCCCACACCGATGAGTTTCGTGTTCGTTATCTCCGTCCGTGGCCCGTCCGCGTTCTGTGCCACGGCATTATGTGCCGTTGCCATCATTGCCGTCACGATTACTGCCGTCAGGGTGTGTCTATTCTTCATCTTCGAAAAGGTTAAGTTGTCCTTTCTTTTCCTCATGCGGTCTCTCTTCTTTTGGCGTGTTCTGTTCCTGTTCCTTTCCGTCACCTTCGTCTATGCTTTCTTCATCGTCCTCGCCGTCGTTGTCTTCATCCTCTTTCTCCGGCAAGCGTGTCGGCTCGAGTTCCTCGACGCTCTCTATGTTCCATGTGCTGACGCGCTTTCCGTGCGCCTTGAAGCCCTTCACGCCGACGAACTCCTCCGCCTCTATCTCCATTGGCTCACGGAACGAGTCATCTCCTCCGAACGTCACCCTAACCCTCGGGTACGCCTGGTCGGTGAGCAGCATTTCCTGCGAGTCGCCATCTGTTCCGAGATAGTTCTGCTTGTTCTTCTTTGCCTCGAGCGTGAAGCGTTTCATGTAAAGGTAGTTGTCCCTCTCGGCATCCATCAGCAGTGCCGTCCACACCTTGTCTGGGTCGAACTTCTCGATAACCTTTATGTTCGTCTCGTAGTGGTTGTTCACGTCGAAGTCGGTGGCATAGAAATCCCCGTTGTCGAGTATCACCAGTATCTGGTCGTCGTCGTTGAACTCTCCGAGATACCGTCCGTGTTCGTCGGTGTTCAGCCTCTGCACGTCCTCGTCAAACCACATTTTCAGTCCGCCGAGTGTCGAGTGCCCCCGGCTTTTCAGCGTGATGCGTGTCACCGGCACTTTTGTCAGCAACCTTCCGATTGCCCCCTTGCCTTTTATGCTTATATCGCTGAAGTCCTTCTCCATGAACAGTTTCTTGCGGAATGCCGACGGTTGCAGAGCCACCTTTATCACCTCCGCCTCGCCGTTGGGATTGGCAGTGAAATACATTATCCGGCTTCCTTCCGTGCCTTTCGTCAGGTCGTATTCCCGCTCGCGTGTCACTGCCGGCACGGAGAACCGCTTTATGTAGTAAGGTCCCGTCTTTCCGTCGCGATACACCATGTTGTAGATTGTGCGGTTGTCCCCACGGTTGAATATTCCGGCGTGGATAATGTTGCGTCCAACGAAAATCTTATCGGCGATGCGCACCACCTTGAACTTCCCGTCACGGTAGAACAGTATCACGTCGTCTATGTCGGAGCAGTTGCAGACGAACTCGTCCTTCTTCAGTCCGGTGCCGATGAACCCTTCTGCGCGGTTGATATATAGTTTCTCGTTCGCCTCCGCCACCTTTGCCGCCTCGATGGTGTCGAAGCTGCGTATCTCGGTGCGGCGCGGGTGGTCCTTCCCGTATTTCTCCTTTATGAACCTGAACCAGTTGATTGTCACGTCGGTCATGTGTGCCAGGTCGTGTGCAATCTCCTTCAGTTCCGCCTTGATGCGCGCCATCAGTTCGTCGGCCTTGTCCTTGTTGAACTTCAGTATGCGCTGCATCTTTATCTCCATCAGCTTCATGATGTCGTCACGCGTCACCTCGCGTATCAGCCTTGGCTTGAATGGCTCGAGCCTGCCGTCGATGTGTTCCACGGCCCTGTCCATGTTCTCCGCCGTCTCGAATCCCTTGTCCTTGTAAATGCGCTCCTCGATGAATATTTTCTCCAGCGAGGCGAAGAACAGTTGCTCCTCCAGTTCGCCGCGCCTTATCTCGAGTTCCCTGCGCAGCAGTTCCATCGTGTGGTCAACCGAGTTGCGCAGCACGTCGCTCACGGTGAGGAATTTCGGCTTGTTGTCCTCGATTACGCAGCAGTTGGGCGATATGCTGATCTCGCAGTCGGTGAAGGCATACAGCGCGTCGATGGTCTTGTCGCACGACACCCCAGGCGCCAGATGAACCTGTATCTCCACCTCCGCCGCCGTCAGGTCTTCCACTTTCCGCGCCTTTATCTTTCCCCGTTCCACGGCCTTCACGATGGAGTCCTGAAGCGTTTCCGATGTTTTCGAGAACGGGATCTCTCGTATCACGAGAGTCCTCTGGTCGAGTTTCTCTATCTTTGCGCGCACCTTCACCGAGCCGCCCCGCTGTCCGTCGTTGTATCTCGTCACGTCGATGCTGCCGCTTGTGGGGAAGTCCGGGTACAGTTCAAACTCCCTGCCGCGCAGGTAGCCGATCGCCGCGTCGCACAGCTCGTTGAAGTTGTGCGGCAGGATTTTCGACGACAGTCCCACGGCGATGCCCTCCGCGCCCTGTGCCAGCAGGAGCGGGAATTTCACCGGCAGCGTGATAGGTTCCTTGTTGCGCCCGTCGTAACTCATTTTCCAGTCGGTAGTCTTTGGGTTGAACACCACGTCGAGGGCGAACTTCGACAGCCGCGCCTCGATGTAACGCGGCGCCGCCGCCGACGAGCCGGTAAGTATGTTTCCCCAGTTTCCCTGCGTGTCAACGAGCAGGTCCTTCTGCCCCAACTGCACCAGCGCGTCGCCGATTGAGGCATCCCCGTGCGGGTGGAACTGCATCGTGTGTCCCACGATGTTCGCCACCTTGTTGTAACGCCCGTCGTCCATCCGCTTCATCGAGTGCAGAATGCGCCGCTGCACAGGCTTCAGCCCGTCCTCGATGTGCGGCACGGCACGCTCGAGTATGACGTATGAGGCATAGTCGAGAAACCAGTTGCGGTACATCCCGCTCAACTGGTGCACTGCCGTTGCGTCGAAGCGGTTCGCAGGCTGGTAGTCCGTGTGTTCTTCTTTTTGCTGCTTATCCTTTATGTTGTCGTCCATTATAGATTGTCTCTTCTCCGTTTTGCCTGCAAATTTACCAAAAATCCTTTTAAAAAGCGAAACAATAAATGTTATTTGTTTTGCATTGTCCTTGATTTGAGTTACCTTTGCACGCATATTACGAATTTTTCAAAGTATTATGGCACAGGAAGATGTTTTTAAGAAAATCGTTTCTCACTGCAAGGAATATGGCTTCGTTTTCCCGTCGAGTGAGATCTACGACGGTCTTGCCGCAGTCTATGACTACGGGCAGAACGGTATAGAGCTGAAGAATAATATCAAGCAATATTGGTGGAAGTCGATGGTGCTGCTCCACGAGAACATCGTGGGCATTGACAGCGCCGTCTTCATGCACCCCACGATATGGAAGGCGAGCGGGCACGTCGATGCCTTCAACGACCCCCTCATTGACAACCGCGACTCGAAGAAACGCTACCGCGCGGACGTTCTTATAGAAGACCAGATAGCGAAGTACGAGGAAAAGATTGACAAGGAGATTGCCAAGGCAAGGAAGCGGTTCGGCGACAGTTTTGACGAGCAGAAGTTCCGCGAGACAAACCAGCGCGTGCTGGACAACGCGGGGAAGCGTGACGCGCTGCACGCGCGCTTCGCCGAGGCTATGCAGGGAATGGATCTCGAGGCGCTGCGGCAGATAATTATTGACGAGGGCATCGTGTGTCCCGTGTCGGGAACGAAGAACTGGACCGACGTGAGGCAGTTCAACCTCATGTTCTCAACCGAGATGGGAGCGTCCGCCGACAGTTCAATGAAGGTTTATCTGCGGCCCGAGACGGCACAGGGCATCTTCGTCAACTACCTCAACGTGCAGAAGACCGGGCGCATGAAGATACCCTTCGGCATCGCGCAGATAGGCAAGGCGTTCCGCAACGAAATCGTGGCGCGGCAGTTCATCTTCCGTATGCGCGAGTTCGAGCAGATGGAGATGCAGTTCTTCGTCAAGCCAGGCACAGAGCTCGAGTGGTTCCCCAAGTGGAAGGAGGCGCGCATGAAATGGCACCAGGCACTGGGCTTCGGGGCGGAGAACTACCGCTTCCACGACCACGAGAAACTGGCGCACTACGCAAATGCCGCAACAGACATAGAGTTCCGTATGCCCTTCGGCTTCAAGGAGGTGGAGGGAATACACTCGCGCACCGACTTCGACCTCTCGCAGCACGAGAAGTTCTCGGGCAAGCAGATTAAATATTTCGACCCGGCGACGAATGAGAGTTACACACCCTACGTCATCGAGACGTCAATCGGCGTCGACCGCATGTTCCTCTCGATAATGTGCCACGCCTACCGCGAGGAGAAGTTGGACAACGGAGAGACGCGCGTCGTGCTGCGCCTGCCTGCCGCGCTCGCGCCGGTCAAGCTCGCGGTGCTGCCGCTCGTCAGGAAGGACGGGCTGCCAGAGAAAGCCCGCGAGATCATCGACTCGCTGAAGTTCCACTTCAACTGCGCATACGACGAGAAGGACACCATCGGGAAGCGTTACCGCCGACAGGACGCGATAGGCACGCCGTTCTGCGTCACCGTTGACTACGACACGCTGAAGGACAACTGCGTCACGCTGCGCAACCGCGACACGATGGAGCAGGAGCGCGTCAGCATAGACAGCCTCAACGCGATGATAGAGGACAAGGTGAGCATAGCGTCGCTGCTCCGGAAACTGCAATAAGTTTGGTCACACCGGTTACAGGTGGCTAATTAAAAACATGATGATATGAGAAAGGAAAATATATTTGCGTTGTTCTTCGCGCTGTTCGCGCTCTGCCTTTCCTCGTGCAGCGAGGACGACGGAGGCAAGGACGAGTTCGGCAACTGGCAGGAACGCAACGAGGCTTATTTCAAGAGAGTATACGACAGGGCGAGGAACTCTGGCGATGCAAAGTGGAAGATAATCAGGTCGTGGTCGCTGCAGGAGGCTGCGGCAACGGCTGCCGACGATTATGTCGTGGCAGAGGTGCTTACTGAAGGCACGGGGAAAGACTCACCGCTGTTCACCGACAAGGTGAAGGTGCATTATCGCGGAAACCTCATGCCGACGGAGTCTTACCCGGATGGATTGCAGTTCGACTCGTCGTGGTTCGGGGAGTATAACCTCCAGACCATGATGCCCGTGGAAATGACGGTGGGAAATGTCGTGAACGGGTTTGCCACAGCACTCATGCAGATGCACGCCGGCGACCGTTGGCGCGTTTATATACCCGCCGCGCTGGCATACGGCGGCGACAAGGACAACGGCGCGATACTGCCGTTCAGCACCCTTGTGTTCGATGTGACGCTGGTGTCCATCGGGGATTGACGGTCATGCGCCAATCCCGAAGACGCGCCGCACGTTGTCGTTGGTCTGCCGCGCCACCTCTTCCTCGCTGACACCGAGGCTTTCGGCGAGTTTCCTAAGCACATAAATGACGTAGGCACTCTCGTTGCGGTTGCCGCGCATAGGCACGGGAGCCATGTACGGGCTGTCCGTCTCAAGCACGATGCGCGACAGCGGCACGTCGCGCAGCACCTCGGGCAGGTGGCTTTTCCTGAACGTCAGCACGCCGCCGATGCCGAGGACGAAGCCGTCGAACTGCAGCAGTTCCTCCGCCTCGCGGCTGTTCCCTGTGAAGCAGTGGAACACTCCGCCGGGAAGCTCGCGCGCATACCTTTTCAATATATTCACCATCTCGTTCTGTGCCTTGCGGCAGTGTATCATCAGCGGCAGCCGCGTCTCCACCGACCATCTCACCTGCTCCTCGAACGCCTCGGCCTGTTCCGTGGCAAACTCGCGGCTCCAGTAGTAGTCCATCCCCACCTCGCCGATGGCTATGAACGGCGGTGACGGCGGGTTGGGGGAGAGCAGCATAGCGTGCATACGGGCAAGCACTTCCTTGTAGTCGGCGCGGACCTCCTCCGGGTGCAGGCCTATCATGGGGCGGAAAAAGTCTGGATATTCGCGGCTAATTGCCACGACACGGTCCACCGATGGCAGGTCGATGGCCGGCAGGAACACCTTGCGCACCCCTGCCTCGCGCGCCCTTTCAATCGTCTCGCGCAGGTTCCCGGCATATTCCTCGCCGTCAAGGTGCGCGTGTGTATCTATAAATTTCATTGTTCCTGTTAACTTGCTGACAATTAATTAATAAAGCCGTTCCTCGTTGCGGCGGTAATAATACACCACGCCATATTTCCTGCATTCGGCATACCGCACCTCGGGCGGCTCGTTCTCGAAGTGCTTCTCTATCTGATTCCAAAGTTCCAGCAGTATCTCGTCAACCTCGGGGCGCAGTTCCCTGATTTTTTCGAGAGCCTTCGTCGAGTGTCCCTGCAGTTCTTTCTGCGAGTTGTATCGTTCGCGGAATATGTCGAGGTGTGTCGAGACCATGCCTATTGTCGGGTTGTATATCGGCCTTCCGCTGCCCTTGACGCGTTTTTTCTCACCCTCCACTATTTTCTCTCCCCACGATATTACAGCCTCCGCCGTCTTCAGCGGCGGCAGCGCCGTTGTCTTTTCCTCCATGCCGTAGAGCGGCAGCTGCGACCGCCTTATCTCCCCCCGCTCAACGCCCATCAGCAGCACCTGTATGAAGTGGCTCACATACATAGTGGCGTTGTGCATCAGTTCGTCCATACGGGGCGAGTTCCTCGTCTGCGCCGCCATCCTCACCTTGTACTGCTGGCACGCCGTGAGCAGCCTGTCGTATGCCGGCTGCGCGCGGTTCAGCGTTTTCCAGTCGATGAAGCGGTTCCGCACCGTATATACGTTGTCGTTCTCCAGCACCGTCCTCAGTGCCTTGAGCCGTGCGGAGTCCGTCTTGGGAAGTCTTCGGTATGGCATGTTGTATTCAAATTCTTGATAGGTGAAAAATCATATTCAAAAAACACATCACGGCTTGCCGTGGCCGTTCCGCATTGCTCATTTCTTCCTGTTCATCATCTCGTTCGTGTAAGCCTCGAGCTCGCGCTTGCTCTCCGTGGGCAGGCACACGCGGTCCAGATAGCGTTTGCTCTGCGCGAAGTATTGCTCTATCTTGTCCTTCGCCATGCGGTCTATGCCAATCTCGTTGTAGATGCGCGTCACGGCGGCGATTTTCTCCCCGGCGTCGAAGTCCCTGGCGGCAACCCATCTCCCGAGCTCGGCGCGCTGTCCCGGTGTGGCATGGTTGAAGGCGTTTATCAGCATGAACGTCTTTTTGTTGCTCGTTATGTCGCCGCCTATGGCCTTCCCGAATACCGCCGGGTCGCCATATACGTCGAGGAAGTCGTCCTGCAACTGGAAGGCGAGGCCTATCTGCTCGCCGAACTTGTACAGGTTGTCCGCGTCTCCGGCAGGCGCGTCGGCAAGTATCGCCCCCATCTTCACCGCACACGCCAGCAGCACGCTGGTCTTGAGGCGTATCATCTCGATGTATTCCGCCTCCTTCACGTCGTCGCGGTTCTCAAACTCCATGTCGTACTGCTGCCCCTCGCCGATCTCGAGAGCCGTCTCGGTGAAGAGAGCCAGCACGTCGCCGAGTTTCGCTGCGGGGCATTTCGCCATGCGCTCGTATGCCAGCACCAGCATTGTGTCACCCGACAGTATCGCCGTGTTGGCGTTCCACTTCTTATGCACCGTCTCGTGTCCGCGCCTTATGTCGGCTTTGTCCATCAGGTCGTCGTGCAGCAGCGTGTAGTTGTGGTATGTCTCAAGCGCGCACGCCGACGACAGTATGCTCTCGGGGTCGTCCTTGTACATGTTGTAGGCCAGCAGCATAAGCACCGGCCGCACCCTCTTGCCGCCCATCGACAGCACATATTCTATTGGTTCGTACAGTCCCTTCGGCCTGCGCTCGTATGGCAGGTTCGCCAGGTAGTTGTTCACTGATTTCAGGATTTCTGCGGATGAATACATATTTTATTGTTATAGGTTATGCGTTTTAATTTCCAATCGCCGTGCCGTGGCGCGCGGTTGTCATATCTTGAACACCACGGGGATGATGAACAGCGTGCGGCATTTCCTGCCGTGGTCCTCTCCCGGTGTCCATTTCGGCATCATGCGCATCACGCGCAGGGCCTCGCTGTCGAGTGCCGTCCCTGCCGACTTAGTCACCTTGAAGTCGCTCAGCGTGCCGTCGCGGTTGATGACGAACTGCACCATCACCTCGCCCTGCTGCTTGTTTTTCAGTGCCTGCGACGGGTATCGCAGGTTCTTTGTAAGCCACTTCATCAGCTCAGCCGGGCCGCCGGGGAACTCCGGCAGCCGCTCCACCACCTGGAAGTGCAGTGGATTGTCCTTCCCGTCGAGGGTGGGTGCCGTGGCATCGTCGGGCGGCGCCATCTCGTTCGCCGGCTCCTCCGCGTCAGAACTGGTTATGTCGTTCCGCGCGTCGTCCTGCTCCGGCGGCAGGTCGCTCGCCACTTCTTCCTCCACGATGTTGAGGCGTTCGGCAAGTGCCGGCGCAGGCATCGACGGTGCTGGCGCCTCGTATGCCTCCTGGTCTTCGGGCGGCATCATCTCGTAGTCCTGCGCCGTCTCGTCAAAGTCGGCATCGCCGGCATCGTCACCGGATGGGTTCGACGAGTACTCCAGCGCCGCCAGCAGCAGCGACAGCGCGACAACCAGACCGAGGAGAAATCCCATCGGCCGGCGGCGTTCTATGTCGGCCCGTGCCGATTTCTTCACTTCCATCGCCCTCTTCCGGTTATGTCCTTACGGGCATCGGCTTGCCATGGATTGACTGGCCGACGCTCCCTATTTGTCATGTTGAGAACACTAAAGTGCGTTTTCCTGCGTTATTATACCGTTGCACGATGCCTGCATGGGCATTCCTGCCTCGGCAGAATGTTAAGAATGAGACCACCGATAACCCACCGGGTGTCTGTTCGCACTATTTTTCTGCAAAAATAACACTCTTATGTGAGAAAAGATATATCTTTGTATTAAAAATATGGAAAGTAGATGAAAAAAGTCGTTTTTACCCTAATAATCACCCTCCTCGCCACCGCCGCTGCCGCGCAGGAGAGCCACAACGCATACAATTTCCTGCGGCTTCCGGTGAGCGCACATGCCGGCGCGCTCGGGGGCGACAACATAACGATAATCGAGGACGACCCGTCGCTGGTGTTCAGCAACCCGGCGCTGCTCGGCTCGGTGAGCGACAAGACCGTGGGCATGAACTTCATGACATACATGAAGGGGGCGTACACCGCAAGCGCGTCTTTCGGCAAGACGATCGGCCAGCGTGCCACGGTCGGGGTGACGGGGCAGTTCGTCAACTACGGCACGATGAAGGAGGTTGACGAGAACAACGTGCAGACGGGCGAGTTCTCGGCGAAGGACATCGCCATGGGGGGCGTGCTGAGCTATGAGCTGACCGACAATCTCGTGGGCGGCATCACCGCCAAGGCCGTGGCGTCATACATCGCGGGCTACAGCTCTTTCGCGATGGGGGTCGACCTCGGGCTGAACTACTATGACCCGGTGCGCGGATGGTCGCTGTCGGCGGTGGTGAGGAACCTCGGCGGGCAACTCAAGGCATACGACGACAACTATGAGAAAATGCCCATCGACTTGCAGGTGGGAGTGTCGAAACGGCTCGTGGGCTCGCCATTCCGGCTGTCGGCAACGCTTGTTGACCTCAACCACTGGGACTACAAGTTCGTCAACCACCTCGTGGCAGGCGTTGATGTGATACTCTCGCCGCAACTCTACATCGCCGCAGGCTACAACTTCCGCCGCGCCGACGAGATGTCGATTGTCTCCGCCGGCGAGGAGAAGGGAAGCAGCCACGGCGCGGGGCTGTCACTCGGTGCGGGCGTGATGCTCGAGCGGTTCAAGATAAACCTCGCATACGCCAAGTACCATGTGTCGTCAGGCTCGCTAATGGTCAACGTCGCCTTCACCCTCTGAGGACGTGCCGTCTGGCTGGGTTTAAGTCCACGCCAGCCGCAAACTGTGTAGCAAATTCGGCGTATTTGCTGACCAAACACGCCGAATTTGCAATGTAAATACGCCGAATTTGCAATGTAAACACGCCGAATTTGCAATGTAAACACGCCGAATTTGCAACGTAAACACGCCGAGTTTGTGTTGCGTTTTGCGTCTTAATGACGAGACGCCTGTTGCCGTTGCTCACCCCACGGTTTGTCATCGTGGCTTCGTCGGGGTGGCAGGGTGTCCTTTCAGTGCCTGCGACGTTTTTCCCGTATGGAATGCGAAATTTGCCATTTCGAAAGAATTATTTTGTGTTGCAATCCTTTTTCATTACCTTTGCCGATAGTAAAGACTGTATTCGATGAAAAAGATAACGATAGCGATAGACGGTCATTCGTCGTGCGGAAAATCGACGATGGCGAGGGACCTTGCCCGCGCAATCGGGTATGTTTATGTTGACACCGGGGCTATGTACCGCGCCGTAACCCTGTTCGCCCTCCGCAACAACCTTTGTTCCGGCGACGGTGTGATAGATGACGTGGCACTGCGGCGGAAGATGCCGGAAGTGAACGTCACGTTCAGGTTTAATGCCGCGAAGGGGCGGCCTGATACATATCTCAATGGCGAACTGGTGGAGGACGAGATACGCGCCATGAAGGTGTCGGAGCATGTGAGCGCTGTGTCGGCGCTGCCGTTCGTGCGCGAGGCGCTCGTGGCGCAGCAGCAGCGAATGGGGCAGGAGAAAGGTATCGTGATGGACGGGCGCGACATAGGCACGGTGGTGTTCCCCGACGCCGAGCTGAAGGTGTTTGTGACGGCATCGCCGGAGGTGCGCGCCAGACGGCGTTACGACGAGCTGAAAGCCAAGGGTGTTGAGGCGGACTACGGCGAGATACTGGACAATGTGCAGAAGCGCGACTATGCCGACAGCCACCGCGAGGTGTCGCCGCTGCGCCGCGCGGACGACGCCGTCGTTCTCGACAACAGTGCCATGACGATTGGGGAGCAGAACAAGTGGCTCCTGGAAAGATACATGGAGAGGGCTGCCGGTTAGGCCGCTAAGTCTTCTTCTGCCATCTCCCCCGGTATATCCTTATGAGGAATATCGTGCCTCGGAAAGTCAGTTCGACCGCCATTGCAAACCACACGCCTGGCAGGCCGTAGCGCGGGGCGAGCAGGGCAGCGAGGGTGAGGCGGACGAGCCACATTGAGAAGAGGTTCATAATTGCCGGGCGGAGTGTGTCGCCTGCACCGACGCAGATGCTGTAGCCCACGATCGAGGCGGCGAAGAATGGCTCGGCGAACGCCTCTATGCGAAGCACGGTGGTGCCGAGCGAGCGTATCTCTGCGACGGGTGAGAGGAAACCGATCATCTCCGGCGCGAAGACATACATCAATATGCCCATGAACGCCATCACGCCCATGCCGAGCCATATCGTCATGTGGGCAAACGACTTGGTTAGGGCGCGCTGGCCGGCGCCGATGCTCTGGCCGACGAGAGTGGTGGCAGCCTCGCCGATGCCGTAGCCGGGCATGTAGCAAAGGCTCTCGGCGGTGACGGCGAACGAGTTGGCGGCGATGGCGAAGATGCCGAGCGGGGCAACGATGATCGTGCTTACTATCTGCGCGCCGCCCATGAGTATTGACTGTGCCGCCATGGGCAGCGAGATTTTCAGGGCGTTCATAACGTATCCGCCGTTCCACACGAAGCGTTCGCCGCTGTTGCGCAATGCCAGTATCTTGTTGCGGAACACCGCGAAGTAGGCCTGTCCCAGAGCGCCGATGATGACGGACACTGCCGTGCCGAGGGCAGCGCCCAGCACGCCGAGGTGCATTATGAAGATGAATATATAGTTGAAGCCAACGTCAAGGACACACATCGTTATGCTCATTATGCTCGGGACGCGCATGTCGCCGGAGCTCTTCAGCATCGCGCCGGAGAGCGTTGACAACTGGAAGAATGGCATTATCAGCATGAACACGAGGAAATATGTGGTGGCATCGCCGGCAATCTCGCTGCCGCCGCCGAGCCAGTAGGGCAGCCTGCCGCTGATGATAACGCCTGACATTGCTGCCAACAGGCTGAAAGCAAGTGTGCATAAAATGCCGTGGCGGAACACGGCGCGCGCCTTCGCGAAGTCGTTTGCGCCTATGAAGTGCGCCACCTGGACGGAAAATCCCATTGCGGCGGCGTTTGTTATGCTGCCGAAGAGCCATGTTGACGATTCTATCAGACCGATGCTCGCCGACTCCCTCGCACCTAAGTGTCCCACCATCGCCGCGTCGATGTAGAACATCAGCACCGTGGTTATCTGTGCGAGGATGCCCGGCACGCTGAGCCATACGATCAGACTCATCTTCTGACCGCCCGTCATCTGCCGCCTGTCGCGTATCATCTCGAGCAGCGCGTCGCTCTTCTTCATCGAAAACATCGTTGTATGTTCTGAGCCGCGAAGTTAACAATTTCCGTCAGAACGGCAAAAAAAGCGGCTCGGTTTTTTGCTGGTGTCACTGCAATCAGCCGGGGAACGGGTTGCCAAGTGGAAATGGAAAGATCAGTGTCGTAATGACCGGTTTGGGGTTAATATGGCATGGTAAAAAAACAACGGGCGATTTCTGCAGTCAGAAGTCGCTCGTTTCTCTTCTCCGCCCACCGTGCCTTTCGGCTGCGGCCGTGCATCATTACATTTTAATTTCATTAGGGAAGTCCCCCCTCACGGGGCGTGTTGTTATCCTTTATCCAATCTTTCCCTTTCCTAAAAAACGTATGGCCTATTGGTTTCACAACCTTTTTACCTTGTAATTTAACCCAAATCTTAATCCAATATCAATTAACCTAAATCTTTTACCTTAAAAAATACTTTGTTTAAAGACATGTTTTTAATTCCGATGCAAAGGTAGTGATGTTTTAATTGTGTGCAATGAAAAGATTGCGTGACTGTTGATTTATACCCTTTTTATTGACTTGTGTCAAATACGTGTGCGCACACAACACATAAAAATGCATGTTTGGTCAAAAATATTACTATCCGGACATTAATATAAGGTAAGAGTCATTACCTGCGTTGACCATAAGAAGAAAAGCCAAGGCTTGTCAGCAGGCTTACAAGCGACATGGGCATGGCGGATAAGGATTTGCCGCAATTTCAAGGTTCTGCGGACAGCAATATCTCCGAACGTGTTAAAAAACGTAAAATAATCCGCAGGGCGAGAGATTATTACACTTTTGTGTATTGGAAAAATTTGGAGATATAAATATATTTGCAACAGAAATAATCAAGTCGACAAGATTATGAAGCAGGCCTGACTGTCAAAAGGAGCAATGCCGGAAGCTATAAGAAGGCAATAACAATAAAGTGATATGGAAAAATATTTTTTAGAAGTTCTCCACGAGGGAGATATTATAAATGAAACATCCTTGGAAATGTTAAAAGGCGGTTTTGGAGTTTCTGGGAAGGGATGTAAAAGTCTCACTTCATGTGTTTGTTACAAAGGTGATATTTGCATTGGCAACAAAAAAATGCCAGATCAAACAAACACACCAACAGACTCCACAACGGTTAAACACTAAAATTATATCAGCCATATAATAATAAGGTGTATGAATAAATTTACTTTATCACTATTGGTCGCTTTGGCATATACCGCTTGCTTGAAAGCCCAAAACGTAAATGGCATCGTAATGGACAACGACAGCGCCCGTATCAATTACGCCACAGTTTCATTGCTTAATGCAAATGATTCTTCATACATCACAGGGGTGATGACTGACGAAGGTGGGAACTTCTCATTTGACACATCTCCGGCGAACAAATTGGTAAGGATTTCTTACATTGGATATAAAACACTCATAATGCCGGCATCCAATAGTATCGTTGCCTTGTTGGAACATTCGGAGCAAAGTCTGAAAGAAGTTGTAATAACATCGGCCCGACCTACTTTCAAGATGAACAAGGGAGTTTTTGTATCAAACATTCAAGGGACCGTATTCAGTAAACTTGGCAAAGCAACCGATGTGCTTCAGCAAATGCCAATGATGAGCAGTGATGGCATTAGCGTGCTGGGCAAGGGCACACCACTTGTTTATATCAACAACAAACAGATGCGTAGTTGGAACGAATTGGAACGTATTTCAAGCGACATGATTAAAGAGATAAGGATTGACATGAATCCCGGCGCCAAGTATAGCTCAAATGTGCGTGCCGTGCTCTTTATTACCACACTAAAACCCGTTGGCGAGGGGTTTGGCGGCACGCTGACAATGAAAGAAAGCGTATCGAGTTGTTGGAACACAGATGGATGGCTCGACCTTAACTACCGCAAGAAAGGGGTTGACGTGTTCGTCAGTTCATCATTCAACACTTTTAGCAACTCACATCACAAGCGCCGGGATGTTTATTGCTTTCAACACAAGGGCAGCAATGTAAATGCCGACTATGAAGGCGATGGATACAACTCGTCGAGGAGTGGTTTTATAAGTGTGGGGTTTAACAACCAACTTAGCGAGACCCAGTTCTTTGGAGGCACTTATACATTCTCAAGATTGTTCGCAGGCAAATCAAAACAAAAATATCAAAATCATTTATGGAAAGATGATGTCTTTTCAGAATTCGGGTCAGATGTTCATAACTTTTCGCAAAGGGGGTGTGTCAAAATTGGCACACCCTCTTTTAACATATCACAAAGCCCG
>URLI01000043.1 GCA_900548585.1 uncultured Prevotella sp.
ATACAGAAAGAGGGTGCGCCATAAATGACCATAGTCAATTATGACACACCCTCTTCACGTTTGTTGCCGCAGAGCCTGTGTTCCCCGGCAATACTGTGCGCCGATATGTGCCGGCATAAAGCCGAATTGCGTTAAACTGCCGGTTTTATGCAAATATTACAGCGATTTTCCGTAACTTTGCAGCCATATACCTGTCTGTACGGCAATGAAATTCAACGAGGTTATAGGACAAGAGGAAATCAAGGAGCGGCTCGTGGAGATGAGCAGGGAGGGGCGCGTGCCGCACGCCATCATGTTCTGCGGCCCGAGAGGCTGCGGCAAGATGGCACTCGCGCTTGCCTTCGCGTCCTACCTTATTTGCAGCAGCGACAAGGATGGGAAAGACTCGTGCGGCACATGCCACCAGTGCGCAATGCTGCGCTCGTGGTCGCACCCAGACCTGATTTTCACATACCCGGTCATCAAGCCACAGGGGACAAGCGCCGACCACAAGATGGTGAGCGACGACTTTGCGCGCGAGTGGCGCGGGATGCTCGCCGAAGGGCCGTATTTCACCATGAACCAATGGCTCGCGAAAATGGGGGCGGGAAACCAGCAGGCAATGATCTACGTGGCCGAGAGCGAGGCCGTGATAAGGAAACTGTCCATGAAATCGAGCCAGGGCGGATACAAGATAAACATCGTCTGGCTGCCGGAACGCATGCGCGAGGACTGCGCAAACAAGATGCTCAAGATTATCGAGGAACCGCCGCAGCAGACGGTGTTCATCATGGTGTGCGAGGAGCCGGAACGCCTGCTGGAGACAATACGGAGCCGCGTGCAGCGCATCGACATAAGGAAAATTGACACGCCGTCGATGGAGAAAGCGCTTGTGCAACGCAGGGCAATAAGCACGGAGGTGGCGCACAGGACGGCACGCGTGGCGGACGGCGACTGGATAAAGGCCACAGAGGAATTGGATGCCGGCAACGAGAACAGGGAGTTCCTCGGACTGTTCATGCAACTCATGCGGCAGGCATACGCACGAAACGTGAAGGAACTGAAAGGGTGGACGGAAACCGTGGCAGCATTGGGAAGGGAGCGGCAGCGCAGCATGCTGGCCTACTTCCAGCACCTCGTGCGCGAGAACTTCATGTACAACTTCCGCAACCCCGAACTCGTGTACATGACGATGGAGGAGGAGAATTTCGCAACACGCTTCGCAAGGTTCATCAACGAGGCTAACGTAATCGCGATAGACGAGATTTTCGGCACGGCGGCAAGGGACATCGGGCAGAACGCAAACCCAAAGATGGTGTTCTACGACGTGGCAATGAGGATAATCGTGGAGATAATGAGAAAATAAACAAAGAAAAGCAAGGATATATGGACTATAAAAACATGCAATTCAAAATAGCGGGCGACACCTGCCGGGGACTGTGCCGCGGCGCCTGCGGGAGGCAGGACCACCAGCTTAACACATACGACTGGCTCGCAGACGTGCCGGGAATAAACGAGGACACAGACCTCGTGGAGGTGCAGTTCAAGAACACCCGCAAGGGATACTACCACAACATCTACCACATCGACCTGAAGAAGGGCGACGTGGTTGCCGTAGAGGCAAGCCCGGGACACGACATCGGAGTCGTCACGCTGACGGGACGGCTGGTGAAACTGCAGGTGAAAAAGGCTAACCTGAAGTCGCCCGACGAAATAAAACGCATATACAGAATCGCGAAGCAGGCGGACATGGACAAATACCGCGAGGCGAAGAGCCGCGAGCATGACACGATGATCGAGAGCCGGCAGATAGCGAAAAGGCTCGGGCTGGACATGAAAATCGGCGACGTGGAGTACCAGGGCGACGGCAACAAGGCAATATTCTTCTACATAGCAGACGAGAGGGTCGATTTCAGGCAACTGATAAAGGACCTCGCCGCAACATTCCACGTGAGAATCGAGATGAAGCAAATAGGGGCGAGACAGGAGGCAGGACGCATCGGGGGCACAGGCCCGTGTGGCAGGGAACTGTGCTGCGCCACATGGATGAAAAACTTCAGCAGCGTAAGCACAAACGCCGCACGCTTCCAGGACATCGCGCTGAACCCGCAGAAACTGGCAGGAATGTGCGCGAAACTGAAATGCTGCCTCAACTACGAGGTTGACGAATACATCGAGGCAAGCCGCAAGCTGCCGGGCCGGGACATCGTGCTGCAGACTGCGGACTCCGACTATTACTTCTTCAAGAGCGACATACTATCGGGGATGATCACCTACTCCACCGACAAACGCCTCGCCGCAAACCTCGAGACGATCACCGGCAAGCGTGCATTGCAGGTGATGGAGATGAACAAACGGGGCGAGAAACCGCAAAGCCTAACGGAGGAGAACGGCAGGCAGGAAAGCAGCACTCCCGTTGACATGTTCGAGGGTGACGTGACGCGCTTCGACAGGAGCAGGAAGAAGAGGAAGCCAAAGGGAACAAGGGCGCAAGGACAGAGGCAGACAAGGCAGACAAAGGATACAAGGGAGAGACCTGCGGCGGGAAACCGGGGACGGAACGGGAACAGGGAGAACCGAAGCGGACAGACAAGGCAGACGCGCGGCAACGGCGGACGGCAGTCCGGCGGAGAGTCCTGACGGCAAGCGGCACAAAGGATATGCGGAAGATTTGCAAGGCACTTGTCTTACTGATGGCCACCCTGCTGGCCGCGTGCGGCACGAGGACGGCATACCATCATTTCGAGCCAACGCAACTGAGCGGATGGGAACGGAACGACACACTGAAATACAGCGTGCCGGCAATGGCGCGCGACGGAAACTACCGCGAGAAGATAACGCTCAGGATAAGCAACGACTACCCGTTCATGGGGCTGACAATTATCATCGACCAAACCGTCTTTCCAGGGAAAACAAGGATGACCGACACACTGAACTGCAACGTGACCGACAGGAACGGCAACATGCGGGGACGCGGGATGGCCATCTACGAATACGACTGCCCGCTAAGGCGGATGAAACTAAGCACAGGCGACTCGCTGCAAATCAGAATACGCCACAACATGAAGCGCGAGATACTGCCGGGCATAGCCAGCATAGGGGTGAGGATAGACCGCTGAGCAGACAGGGCAGGCACAACGCGGCAATGACGGCTATTCCCTCAGGAGATTGCGGCCAGCATCTATCCGGAGGAAAATGAACAGCAGGAAGGTGAACCCCCACAGCGATGAGCCGCCGTAACTGAAGAACGGCAGGGGAATGCCGATGACGGGGGTAAGGCCGAGCACCATGCCCACATTTATGAACACATGGAAAAGGAATATGCTGACCACACAATAACCATACACCCTGCCGAAACGGAAAGGCTGGCGTTCGGCAAGTTTTATCAGCCGCAGTATCAGTGCGAGAAACAGCAGAAGAACGGCAGCAGAACCCACAAAACCTTCCTCCTCGCCGACGGTGCAGAAAATGAAATCGGTGTCCTGTTCCGGAACGTATTTCAGTTTCGTCTGCGTGCCGTTGAGGAATCCCTTGCCCTTCAATCCGCCCGACCCGATTGCAATCTCGCTCTGGTGGACGTTGTAGCCCGCCCCGGAGAGATCCTCCTTCAGTCCGAGCAACACCTCGACGCGCTTGCGCTGGTGCTCCTGCAACACGTTGTCAAGAACGTAGTCGGCCGAATAGAAGAAAGCCACAGACCCGACGGCGAAAGCAAGGATATAGCCGTATGTCAGCACACGGCTGCTAAGCCACAGGAAAAGGACATACCCGATGACGAAGCCACACAGGAGCAGCTGGACCCAAACGATGTCGAAAGGTATGACGAACGACGAGAAAAGCAATGCGAGGGCCGTGCCGCCGAGGCAATAGCACAGCACCGTGCGCATCTGGCGGAGGCTGCCGGTGTTGGCGTAAATCATCGCCGACGTGAATATCTGCACGCTGAGCAGCACGATGAACTTGCCCGCCGACGTGCAGCCGTCCCACAGCATCACGTCCTCAAACTTTATCCCGACGACGAAATACAGCACCATCGCCACGGCGGTGAACAGTATGCCGCCGGGCATCCCCTCGCGGTAGAACATAAGGAAAAACGACAGATAGACAAGCGCCGACCCGGTCTCCTTCTGGGCGACAATGAACACCATTGGCATAAGCACCACGGCGCACGCCGAGGCGAAATGCTTCCACCTGTGTATGTTGTAACCATAGGTTGACATCAGCCTCGCCACGGCAAGCGCGGTGGCGAACTTGGCAAACTCGGCGGGCTGAAGCCGCAGCGGGCCCAGCACGAGCCACGACCGCGAGCCCTTTATCTCGTGGGGATTGAAGATGGTGACAAAGAGCAGCAGCAACAACGCCGCATAGATGACATATGCGAACGTGTCGTAGAAGCGGTCGTCAAGCAGAAGCAGGGCAAGCCCGATGAATATCGAGGTGCCAATCCATATAATCTGCATCCCCGAGCGCGTGCCGAGGCTAAGTATGTCGGTGTCGCCATAGTTGTAGCTTGCGCCGCACACGCTCACCCACCCGAACACGAGCAGCGCCAGGTAGATGGCTATCGTTATCCAGTCAATCGAGCGCAGCACGCCAGGCTGCTTATCTGTCACTTGAACCATACGCGATATGTCTGCTCTGCATGGCCCTTGCCTTTGCCTCCGAGCCGGCAGATAGTTTACCGTTAATATACTTCTCCATTATCAATGCCCCTATGGGAACACCGAAAGTCGCGCCGAAGCCACCGTTCTCCACATACACCGCCACGGCGATTTTCGGGTTTCTCATCGGTGCGAAGCCCATGAACACCGAGTGGTCGTGCCCCCTGTTCTGCGCCGTCCCGGTCTTTCCGCACACCTCATAGTCGGCTCTGTTCGCCTCGTGGCACGTTCCGCGGACCACCGAGCTGCGCATGCCGGCCACGATGTAGTCGTAGGCAGACCGCGACGCCTTGGTGTAGTTTCTCTTGCGGAACTTCCCGTCTATTGCCTTCCCCTTGATGCTTCTCACCACATGCGGCGTTACGAAATAGCCCCTGTTGGCTATCGTGGCACCGAGGTTGGCAATCTGCAGCGGGGTCAGGTTCACCTCGCCCTGCCCTATCGATATGCTGATCACCGTCAGCCCGTTCCAGTCCTTGTTATAGACATTGTCGTAGAAATCGGCGTTAGGTATCAGCCCGCGCTTCTCCCCGGGCAGGTCGATGCCGAGTTTGTAGCCGAAGCCCATGCTCACCATGTAGTCGCGCCATGTGTTCATGGCCTCCTGTACGTTCTTGTATTTCCTGCGGTTGCCCATCATGTGGTAAAGTCCCCAGCAGAAAAAACCGTTGCACGACGTGCTGACAGCCGGTATCAGCGACAGCGGCGAGGCGTGTCCGTGACAGCCGACGCGCAGCCCGCGATACTGGAATCCACGGTGGCACGGGAACGTCGTGCGCGGCGAGATAATCCCCTCCGAGAGGAACGTCAGCCCCTGCGACGTCTTGAACGTGGAGCCGGGCGGATACTGTCCCATAATGGCGCGGTTGAGCAGTGGCTTCCACGGGTTGGCCTGCAGCGCGCGGTGCACCTTGCCGCGCATCCTGCCCGTCATCAGCCGTGGGTCGTATGACGGCGACGACACCATGCACAGCACCTCGCCCGTGGCAGGCTCTATTGCCACGATGCTGCCAATCTTGCCTTCCATGAGCCGCTCGCCGAGTTCCTGCAGCTCGAGGTCGATGCTCAGCGTGAGGTCCCTGCCGGCCACCGGCATGCGGTCAAACCTGCCGTCCTGGTACTTTCCCTTTATCCTCCCGTGAGCATCGCGCAGCAGCACCTGTATGCCTTTCTCGCCCCGCAGTTCCTTCTCGTAATATCTCTCCACACCGAGCTTGCCGATGTAGTCTCCGCTCTGGTAGTATTCGTCGTCCTCAATGTCGCCTGGCGACACCTCCGCCACGTCGCCCAGCACGTGCGCCGCGTATGGGTACTGATATTGCCTGACGCTTCTCTTCTGAAGGTAGAAGCCGGGGAAGCGGTACAGTTTCTCCCTGAAGATGCTGGACTCCTCCTCCGACAGCTGCGACATGAAAATCTGCTGCGTGAAACGGCTGTAGCCGGGGTTCTTGCCGCGGTCCTTTATCTCTTCCATACGCCTGGCATAGAAATCCCTCGTGATGCCGAGCGCCGAGCACAGCGCAGCGGTGTCAACCCTGCCCGCCTCCTCGTTCATAACCACCATTATGTCGTATGCCGGGCGGTTGAATACGAGCAACTTCCCGGTGCGGTCCATTATGATTCCACGCGCGGGATATTCCGTTTTCCTCAGAAGCGCGTTGCTGTCGGCGTTCCTCTTGTAGTCGTCGCTCATTATCTGGAGCGAGAACAGACGGATAATGTAGATGACAACGATAAGCGTTGCCACCCCGCCGATAACATATTTCCGGTATTCTTCCCGTCCGTGATCCTTCATTTGCTCATACCGTCGCTAACGCTTCAGGTGCTCGACGACATATACCATAAGTGCCGTTATGACGATGCTGCCTGCCACGCACTCCGCCCATTTCAGCCAGTTGAAGAACGTGAACATCCCGAGCGAATAGTATGCGATGCAGAAGATGGAAATCAGTATCAGCATGTAGTACAGATACTTGGCGAAGCCCATCTTGCTCATCGCGGGCCTGAAATCCTCGTCGTCCTCGCGCTGCATGAACATCTCGAGGACGTATGGCTGCATCACCCCCGTCAGCGTCATCGACGCGGCGGCCACGCCCGGTGTGTTTGTGAAGGTGTCTGCACAAAGGCCGATGGCGAAGCACCACAGCAGCGAGGCCCACGCCGGGTAGCCGCGCGGGAACGTGAGAGCCATATAGACATACAGGAGCGGGGTGGCGCAGCCGAAGAGGCTAACATGGTTCAGCACAAGTCCCTGGGCTAGGCACAGTGCCGCGAAAAGTATCGTTCTGCTTATAAATTCCCTTACCATAGCGATAGTCAGTTTTCCCTTGCGGGCGAGATGGAATCCTGCGCGGCACGCATCAGTGTGACACGCTCCTTGAGCTTGGCGTCGTTTATCACGCACACATCGCGCAGGTTGCCGAAATCCGTGGCAAGCGTTATCCGCAGCCTGTAAGACGTCCCGTCGGGGGAGTTGTACGTCCGGTAGACCTTGCCCACATGTATGCCCGGCGGGAAGAGCGCCGAGTAGCCGCTCGTCACGATGTTGTCGCCCCCGTTGAAGCGCGCGTGGCGCGGTATGTCATCCACGTATGCCGTATGGCTGTCGCCGCCTTCCCAGCGCAGCACGCCGAAATACCCGCGTTCGGCAATCATCACGCTGATGTTGGAATGGCTGTTGAGCACCGGTATGACGATGCTGTAGTGCGGCGACACGAGGTACACCACGCCGACGATGCCCTCGCCGCCTACGACACCCATGTCGGGGCGTATCCCGTCGAGGCTTCCCTTGTCGATTGTTATGAGGTTGTCCTTCTTGTTGATGCTGTTGCCCACCACCTTGGCGGGTATCAGCCGGTATTGGTCCAGCAGGCGCGCCTGCTCGCTGCGCAGCAGCAGGGAGTCGCCGCTGGCACGCTCCAGCAGGTCGGAGAGCTGCTTCACCTGACGCTCCAAATATACGTTGCGCGAGGTGAGCTGCTCGTTGATTTTCCCCATGCTGATGAACGATTCCACCGAGGCGTTCACCTCGTAGAGCTTGCCGGTGACGGCATTTGCGGAGGTGAACCACACGCTGCCCTGATAACTGTTGAACTGGAAGAGGAGCGTAAGGCTCACCGCTTCCAGCACAACGAAAAGCAGCCAGTGGCTGTGCCTTGCCAAGAATGCCAGCAGGTTGTTCATCGCATCAGGAACGAGAAGCGGTCAACGTTCTTCAGTGCTATGCCAGCCCCGTTTGCCACACTGTGCAACGGGTCCTCGGCAACGTGGAACTTGATGTTTATCTTGTCGGTCAGACGCTTGTCGAGACCGCGCAGCAGCGCGCCGCCGCCAGTGAGATATATGCCGTTCTTGACGATGTCGGCATACAGTTCCGGCGGCGTGGCCTCGAGCGCCGAGAGCACGGCGTTCTCTATCTTCGCTATTGTCTTGTCTATGCAGTGCGCGATCTCCTGGTAGCACACCGGCACTTCCAGCGGCAGCGCGTTTATCCTGTTCGGGCCATGCACGACATAGTCCTCCGGGGCCTCGTTGCCAAGGTCGGTGAGAGCCGAGCCGACGTTTATCTTTATCCGCTCGGCCATGCGCTCGCTCACCTTCACGTTGTGCTGCCGGCTCATGTATTCCTGGATGTCGCCCGTCAGCTCGTCGCCAGCCACGCGTATGGAGTTGTTGCTCACGATGCCGCCCAGCGAGATGACGGCAATCTCGGTGCTGCCGCCGCCGATGTCAACAATCATGTTCCCCTCAGGGGCCTCAACGTCGATGCCGATGCCTATTGCCGCCGCCATAGGCTCGAATATCAGATACACGTCGCGCCCGTCGGCATGCTCGGCAGAGTCGCGCACGGCACGCAGCTCAACCTCGGTGGAGCCCGACGGCACGCCGATCACCATGCGGAGCGACGGCGACCCGAAGAGGCGGTGGCCGGAGTGGACCATCTTTATCAGCCCGCGCATCATCTGCTCGCAGGCGGAGAAGTCGGCTATCACACCGTCGCGCAGCGGACGTATGGTGCGGATGTTCTCGTGTGTCTTTTCGTACATCATCTTCGCTTTCTCGCCAACGGCAATCATCTTGTCGGTGCGGCGGTCGAGGGCGACGACCGACGGCTCGTCGACAACAATCTTGTCATCACTGATAATGATGGTGTTGGCGGTGCCGAGATCCATTGCTATCTCCTGAATGAATGAAAAAAATCCCATCTTGTATTGTTTTGCTTGTTTTTGTTATTTTGCGAACCATTCCCTGATGGCGGTGTCGTAATGGCTGCTCACGCCGAAAGCCTCGCACGCGAGGGCGCGGCGCTGCCCGCGAGTTGTCTCCGCCCCCTGCCTGCGGAGGATGTCGAGAAGCTCGGCATACTGCTCCTTGCCGGGGATGATAACCACGTCGTCGAAATTCTTTGCTGCGGCACGTATAAGCGAGATGCCGCCTATGTCTATCTTCTCTATGATGTCCTGCTCGCTGCTCGAGGCGTCGCTGACGGTCTGCTCGAACGGGTACAGGTCAACTATGACGAGGTCTATCTCAGGAATGCCATACTCCCCCATCTGTCTCCTGTCGCCCTCGTTGCCACGGCGCGCCAGTATTCCCCCGAATATCTTCGGGTGGAGTGTCTTAACCCGTCCGCCGAGAATTGACGGATATGTCGTGACGCTCTCCACGGCCTGACACTCATATCCCAGCGACTCGATGAATTTCTGAGTGCCGCCGGTGGAAAGGAATTTCACCCCCTCGGCGTTCAGCCTGGCAAGCAGTTCGTCAAGGCCGTCCTTGTGGAAAACCGATACCAGCGCCGTCTTAATCTTCTTTGTTCCAGCCATTCGTTGTTATTATTATTAATCAGTCTGCAAAAGTACAAAAAAAAAGATGTTTCCACAAGATTAACATACATAAAAAACTTAAAAACAGCATAAGTTGGTGTCCGCAAGCGGGTTTCCGCCGTCTGACAAAAGTCCCGGCGGCTCGCCCCGGATCTCGCGAATAGCGCGCGTGCCGCAAATACATAACCGCCATTCGCACGAAATTCACGGGGGCTCTCCAATGGATGTCTTTTGTGTTTTGCACAAGAGCGGCATGCAAATTACAGCCACACGACTTGCGACCAACGTCTGACACGTTTGCAAACACGCCGTATTTGCCCGGCAAATTCGCCGTAATTGCTGCGCAAATTCGGCGGTTTTACATCACAAATACGGCGTATTTACATTCTGGTTTGCGCCCGGTCGCGCGCCGCCCCGCTGTCAACTTGCAGCCAGCAGCGTGCAAATGGCATGGCGGGCGACACGGGAAGTGTGCGAGGGTGTCGCGGCATGGCACGGGCATACCGCTCCCGTGCCTGCGCGGCGCGGCGCGTAAGGCCTGCCACGCTCCGGAGACGAGAAGAGGATGCGCAGTTGATGCACATCCTCTTTCTTGTTTCCAAATTGATTTGTTGCGGAGTTTTATTTCTCCACCGCTGCGCTGTGCTTTTCCGCGATGCGCGCCTTCTTGCCGGTGAGCTTGCGCAGGTAGTACAGCTTTGCGCGGCGCACCTTGCCGACCTTGTTGACCGTGATGCTTTCGATGTTCGGGCTCTCGATGGGGAAGATACGCTCAACGCCGGTTGTCCCTGACATCTTGCGGACGGTGAAGCGCTTCTTGTCGCCGTGGCCGCTGATCTTTATCACGACACCACGATAGAGCTGCACGCGCTCCTTGGTGCCCTCGATGATTTTGTAGGCAACCGTCACTGTGTCACCGGCCTTGAACTCCGGGTACTTCTTTCCGGTTGCAAATGCTTCTTCAGCAACTTTTATTAAATCCATTGATCTTGGTTTATTATGATTTGAATTGTTTCGCGCAACATAGCGAGGCTACTCGTCTTCCTGCCATAGGTTACGTCGAAAAAGCGGTGCAAAGGTAATGCTTTTTTTTGAATTTCCTGCCATTGCCGTGTTGTTTTTTCTTTTCAAGGACTTTTTTTTCTTTTTTTCCCGCGTACATTGCTGTGTTATACCGATATTTTTTTTAACTTTGCATACTGAAACCAATATATTAAAAAAATGAGAAACAAGACACTGTTTTTTTTATTTTCCGCAGCATTTGCTTTGTCTGCCTGCCGGACACACTACAGGCTCGCCTCGGTGGAGAGGACGCGCGTGCTGATTGACAGCCGCTATGACGCCTCGCCCGATGCCAAGGCTGCGGCGTTCATCGCCCCTTTCAAGAGTGTGGTGGACTCGGTGATGAGCCCCGTGGTGGGGACAACGGCGCGCTACCTTGAGCGCGGAAGGCCGGAGGGGCTGCTGTCAAACCTGCTGCCGGACATATTCATGGCAATGGCGCATGAGTATGGCGAGAAGCCGGACTTCGCGGCGTACAACTACGGCGGCATACGCGCCGCGTTGCCGGAGGGCAATGTGACGAAGGGCGACATAAACGACATCGCGCCGTTTGAGAACAAGGTGGTGTTCGTGACGCTGAGGGGGGACAAGGTGCTCGAACTGTTCCAGCAGATGCTCGACCGGGGCGGGGAGTGCGTGAGCCACGAGGTGCGCATCGTGGCTGACAGGAACTACAGGCTGATCGAGGCGAAGGTGGCGGGCGTGCCGGTGGACCCGGAGCGCGATTACCGCATCACGACGATAGACTATGTGCAGCAGGGGAACGACGACATGACGGCGTTCAAGAGCGGCAAGGACCTCAACTCGCCTGGCGGCGACGGGGCAAACTCGCGCAACCTGATACTGCGGTATGTGAAAAAACTCACGGAGCAGGGGAAGAAGATTGACAGTGAGATAGAGGGACGTATAACGATTAAAAACTGAGAAAGGCTATGATGAAGAAAATTATGATTGCCACTATTATGTGCATCGCGAGCACGGTTGTGGCGCCGGCACAGGACAGGCAACTCGTGATACTGCACACGAATGACACACACAGCACGATATATCCGCTGAACGCGACGCTTTCCGACACTCTCGTGGCGGGGCGCGGCGGCTTCCTGCGGCGAATAAAGATGGTTGAGGAGGAGCGCGCAAAGCATCCGTCGCTGCTGCTCATAGACAGCGGCGACTTCTCGCAGGGCTCACCGTATTATAATATGTACAAGGGCGAGGTGGAGGTCCAGCTGATGAACATGATGGGCTATGACGTGGCGACAATCGGCAACCATGAGTTCGACTTCGGGCTGGAGAACATGGCGCGTCTGTTCAGGATGGCAAAGTTCCCGATAGTGTGTGCCAACTACGACTTCACGGGGACTGCCGTGGAGGGCCTCGTCAGGCCATACGTCATAATCAAGCGCGACGGGGTGAAGATTGGCATCTTCGGGCTCTCGCCTGCGCTGAAGGGACTCGTGTTCGACCACAACTGCGTCGGCGTGCGCTATCTCGACCCGGCGAAGGAGGCCCTGAAGTGGGGCGACTTCCTGAAGAACAAGAAGAAATGCGACGTGGTGATTTGTGTCTCGCACCTCGGATGGGAAATCGGGGGCGAGGACGACAACTACACTTTCGCCAAGGCGCGCAACATCGACCTCGTGCTGGGCGGACACTCGCACACATATTTCAGCGAACTGGAGCATGTCACCGACCTTGACGGGAAGGCGATACCATTGGACCAGAACGGCAAGC
This sequence comes from uncultured Prevotella sp., assembly GCA_900548585.1. Taxonomy (GTDB): domain Bacteria; phylum Bacteroidota; class Bacteroidia; order Bacteroidales; family Bacteroidaceae; genus Prevotella. The sequence continues at coordinate 12,260 of URLI01000043.1, forward strand.
ACGCGGTTTATGTAGGCAAAGTGACGCTTAACATGAACAAGAAGTGATCCGCCGCAAGGCGCGGATTGTAAAAACAGCCACCCCCACGAGTCTGTTCTAAGACTTATGGGGGTGGATTTATTTTGTGTGAAATGTGGTCAGAAATTGTGGCGGCGGCTTACTCGAAATAGAACGTCAGCACGATCATCTTGCTGCGCCCCTTGTCCACCGAGGTGGTGTATTGCAGCATGTTCTTGTCTTTCAGGTGGTTGGCGTGGTCGGTGTCCAAACTGTTTGTCAGTCCGTAGGCGAATTTCAGCTCTGGCCGCAACTTGAAGAAAGGCAGGTAGAAGTCGCAGCCTATGCCGGCCTCGAGATAAACGTCGTAGCGTTTCATCTTCAGGTAGTCGTCGTCCTTGTTGGAAAGGTTGATCATCGGGTTAAGCCCAATCATCATGTACGGCCGATGGTTGTTGAAACGCTTCGCGCTGTAGATGAGGTCGAGTGCGCAGGAGACGTATGCCGTCTTCAGTTCCTGCCGCTGCTCTATCGGCTGCCCGTTAGCGAGGCTTTCCTTGTGGTTGTGGAACGTGAAGTGTTTCGTGCCGAAGTACATCGCCGGCGCTATCCGCGCGGCGAAATATGTGCCGAGGCGGAACTCTCCCAGCACGCCCACGTTGAAGCCTGCGTCCCAGCGGTCCTGGTCGCAGGTGACAAGCGCCTCCCTGCTCCCGTCCTCGGTGGTTATCGTCTGCGGCCCAACGTTGTTCAGCTCTATGTCCTGAAGGTGGGTGCCGACGAGGACTCCGAAATGGAACGGCCGCAGGTCGGTGTAGGGGCGGTTTTCCACCGTCCGCTGCTGCGCGAGCCCACGCAGGGCGCACGCCATCACTATGATTGTGCAAGCGATAATTCTTCTCATATCCTATACAACGGCGTTTCCGCCCGTTTATTGCAGCGTGCCGTTCCAAACATTCATGGCATTTCCTCTGGGTTGCCATTGTTTTTGGCAAGACTGCGCCATTTGGCATTATCGCCGCCTTTTATCTGTGTTGTCGTGACCTATTGGGGTTAAACAGTGGTTGTGTCCTCCACCGGTTGTCATTAAAATTGTGACCCATGAAACCATGAACGTCATTGCAAATCATCTTTATTAGGTATCAAAAGGCGGTTGAATAGTTAATTAATACAAAAATACATACTCAAAAATAGGTATATGACAAGTGTTTTATTATCTTTGCATCGTGATAAGTAAATACTAATATTAACTTTAACAAATAAAAAACAGGAACATTATGGCTTATGTAATTGGCGAGGACTGCATAGCATGCGGTACATGTATCGATGAGTGCCCGGTAGGAGCAATCTCCGAGGGCGAGCGTTATTCAATCAATCCTGACGAGTGCACGGAATGCGGCACTTGCGCAAGTGTTTGCCCGTCTGAGGCAATATCACTTCCGTAAGGTGTGCGTTCCCGTTATCAGGGCTTGGAAATTTGATTGTCAGAATTTAGGGTGTCTGGTCCGTGTGGACCGACACCCTTTTTTAGTTTGTCGCCGCCTTCACAGTAAGCATCCAACATGTGCTTACCATGATGTTTGTCAATGGAGTACATACTGTCAAAAGTCGTTTCATCAAAACAGTGCGCAAACTGAATTCTTCCGGTACCTTTATTTCTTGCGGGAATGCCTCGTAGACAGTTTGAAGCAGAACTCCACTCTTCTTTATGGCATTTAATTCATTTTTATAGAAGATGCCAACAGCCTTGATAAATTCTTACATAACTAAATGTTGAAATTCTTTATGTTATCGCATTATATTCTCTCTTCCATGAACTTTTCGGGGTCGCGCAAGAAATCCATAAGGTTTATGATATACACACCTTCCTCGTTCATGTATGTAGGTTGAAGACCATTAACGATTACGATTCTCCTGAAACCATCGCGTAGTTTGCGCAAAGAAGCCAGCTCCTGGTCGCGTTTTTCTTCTGTTTCCATTGCATAGGCCGATTGAATGTAAACGCGCTCATAACCACGGTTGCAGACAAAGTCAATTTCCAAAGTTTTACGCTGCCGGGAACCATCTTCTGATTTCACTTCGGTATACACCTGCCCGACATCCACCTTCATACCAATCGCGCGAAGCTCATTGTATAGCATGTTCTCCATAATATGGTTCGACTCCACTTGCCGGAATCCTAATCGGGCATTTCTCAGTCCCAGGTCTTCAAAGTAATATTTGAAGGGCGAATCAATGTATTTCCTTCCCTTGATGTCGTAACGAATTGCACGCTCAAGCACAAACGCATCCTCCATATACTCCAGATAAAGACGTATGGTATCTACCGAGATGCTACTCTGCTTGACGCTTTTAAAAGTGTCGGCAATCTTGGGAGGATTCGTCAAGCTCCCCACACATGAGGCCATTATGTCCACCAGTTCCGACAAATCGCTATCCTGGCGTACATCATATCGTTCTTTTATATCTCGCAGATAGGTGTGCTCCATCTGTTGTTCCAGATAGCTGACTTTCTTGTTCACATCGTTTTCCAAGACAACCTGTGGCAAACCACCATAAAGCATATACTCACGAACCAGTTCCAAGGAATAGTCACCACGGAAATCTGCAACTTCCTTGAAGGTCAACGGACGCACATGTATTTCATCACCGCGCCCTCGGAACTCGGTGATCACATCCTTGGAAAGGAATCTTGCATTTGAGCCTGTGGCAAAGACATCCACATTGCTAATGCTTAGGAATGAATTCAATACATCCTCAAACTCACTGACCATCTGCACTTCATCAAGCATGACATAATACTGGCCGTCAGATGAGAGACGACCACAAATGTATTCCAGCAATGCATCTGGGTCTCTCAGGCTTTTGTGCAAGCGATTCTCAAGATTCACTCCTATGATATGATCTTCCTTTACACCTTGTGATAAGAGGTAATTCTTGAACAGGGTAAACAACAGATATGATTTGCCACATCTGCGCATACCAGTTATAACCTTTATCAATCTATTTCCACAGCTGTGGATGAGTTGATTCAGATATTTATCTCTACGGATCTCCATATTTGTAATCGTTTGTTTTGCGTAAATACACATTATTAACGACCACAAATATATCTTGATATCTCTACTCCTGCAAATTTTATGACCGAAAAATGAATTGCCATACGATGTTTTAACATTTGCGGGGCTTATTACAGCGTCAAAGAGGAGCTGGATTTCCCTGAATGAAGAATGATCAAAGAAAAATCGAAATATTTTTCGTTACGCAAAAACACTATTGCTGTCCGGTAAAACTTTTATTGATTTATAAGATTAGGGCTGACACTTCTCACGAGGTATCAGCCCTTTTGGTTATCTTTGTTTTTGGAAAAAACATTATTGCTGCAGATTGCGGAAATCACGGCCGTCCACAGAAAGCTTCCTACGGAGACTGTCAGGCGGGGTGATGAGTCGTGCCGTTTCTTCAGGAAGGCCGTGGCACAGGATTTCCAGCGCACCGCGACATTGGCTACTATGCCTCGCTGCTGCACGTTTCTCCCACATATTTGCCGAGGGTGGTGCGCAGAGCATCGGGCAGCACGGTGAACGGGCATGTCGTGCGGCATCTGAATGCAGAGGCGGTGCGAATGCTTGTGCTTACGTATTGCATCACATTCCGTTGAAACGGGGTATGTGTCATTCCTGTAAGAACTTGAATAGTGAGGCTGTCATGCAGGTAGATACGTCAAGTGTAAATTCACGTCCGCTACAACACGTATTTGGTTGAATTTTCACATACACCACATTTTCCTTTGTGATAGCGTCAAACCCTCCATAGGTAAGGTGCTTCTCCTTTTTTTCATTGTCAGTTAGAATTTCGACACCGTCAATCCATAACTGAGCGAGAAAAAAGTAACTTTGGCCCTTACAGGTAAGGGTGATTTCTGCCCCTTCCTTTGGAACTTTTATTACATTGTAATAGCCTTCGCATGTCATTTTAACGTTTGCTTCCCATTTCAGCTTAATGTCTCCATCAACTTGAGATTCACAGGAGGCAAATGTCAGGCCACACAGAAGCATAACTATAAATTGAACCTTTCTCATCTTGAAATTATTGAATATTGCAAATCGTATTTATAATTGTAGTTGCAGTTTTTGGGGTCTATAACGTTTCATGTGGGTAATCGAGTTTTAATCCACCTGTTACGAAGTAGACCATATACTTAAAGTTTTCTGTATTGACAAATCCTCTTGCCCTCTTTTTAGCGAG
>URLI01000044.1 GCA_900548585.1 uncultured Prevotella sp.
TGTTCTTTGGCGCATTGCAGAATAAAGAAAGGGGAAGAAACTCGCTCGTTTCCAAATCGTTACCTGTTTAGTCACATCTACAAGGTAACTTTTTTATTTTCAATTAGATACATTTTAATAATTATCTTGGTCTGTAATTACGGCGGTTTTGCCGCCTTGCTTGTTGCCAATGGCAAACAGGGCAGGGATTAACGGTAAAACGGGATTGTTGTCAACGTGAAGGCGTAAGCGCTGCAAGCGTCACCCTATCACCTTGAACCTGGCGAACTTTAGCAGCAGTTTCTTTGTGCCGGCGTTGCGGAAATCCACCGTGGCGCGGGTATTCTCTCCCGTGCCTTCAACGCTCATGACCTTTCCTATGCCGAAACGGTCGTGCTCTATCGTCGCACCCACACGAACGTCCGGCGACGAAGCGGGGCGGCCGCTTGGCCTTGGCGCGGCATGGGCAGTTGCCGGTGCCTGGCCGGCGTGCCGCATGTTGCCCAGCGTGCGCCTGAAGGCTGGCGACAGAGGGTCGGCGGCACGCTCCGTGCGGTGAGCCGCCTCGCGCAATTTCGGGTCGGCGCGGAACTGCGATGCCACGGGATGTGAGTTCTGGTACCTGCCGCCGCCGTACGTCACAGGAGACGGGCGCGAGGTTGATGTGAAAAACGTGTTGCCGGCGTCGCTGTCAACATGTATCAGCGACGGGTCTATCTCTGACAGGAAACGGCTCGGGGTGTCGAACTCCATCTTGCCATAGCGGAACCTGTTGCGGGCGCACGTCAGTATGCAGTTGCGCTCGGCGCGCGTGATGGCGACGTAGAGCAGGCGGCGTTCCTCCTCGAGGCCGCGCCTGCTGTCGGCAGACATCGGGCTGGGGAATATGTTCTCCTCGAGGCCCACGACGAACACCGTGGGGAACTCCAGGCCCTTCGCCGAGTGGATGGTCATCATGGTGACGCGCGCCGCGTCAGCGTCATCGTCGCTGTCGAGGTCGCTGAGCAGCGAGACCTCCTGCAGGTAGTCAACGAGCAGGCAGTGGCTGTCGCCCTCCTCGCGGCGGTTCCCGACGAAGTCCTGCAGCCCACTGAGCAGTTCCTCGAGGTTCTCCTGCCGCGAGACATACTCCGGGGAGCTGTCGCTGTAAAGGTCTTTCTGTATGCCCGACGAGTTGATGATCTCACGGCCGAGCGTATAGGCATCGGTGCTGTCGCGCCTCGCGATGAACTGCGTGATGAGCTCGCGGAAGGCGTTGAGCTTGGCAAGCGTGCCTTTGTTCACGCCGAGCCCTGCCTTCAAGGGGTGCGACATTACCTCCCACATGCTCATAGAGGCCTCGTAGGCGCGGGCGTAAATCTTCGACACCGTGGTCGCCCCTATGCCGCGTGCCGGGTAGTTGATGACACGGCGCAGAGCCTCGTCGTCGTCGGGGTTCGCCACAAGGCGCATGTATGCGATGATGTCCTTTATCTCCTTGCGCTGATAGAAACTCAGTCCGCCATATACGCGGTATGGTATGTTGGCGTGGCGCAGCGCCTCCTCGAAGGGGCGGCTCTGCGCGTTTGTGCGGTAGAGTATGGCGAAGTCGTCCCACGAGCCTTTCTCCCTCCTGCGGATTGCCATGATTTCGTTGCACACCACGACAGCCTCCTCCCTGTCGCTGTATGTCGGTTTGAGTGTCAGTTTGTTGCCGTCGCCGTTCTTGCTGTACACCTTCTTGGGTATCTGCCGCTCGTTGTGGCGTATGAGGCTGTTCGCGGCCTCGACGATGTGCTGCGTGCTGCGGTAGTTCCGCTCGAGTTTGAATAGTTTCGCGCCGCCGTACATCTCCCTGAAGTCAAGGATGTTGTCGATATTCGCGCCCCGGAAGCTGTATATGCTCTGCGCGTCGTCGCCCACCACGCACACGTTTTTCCGCTCGCATGTGAGCTGGAACACGATTTTCTGCTGCACGGTGTTGGTGTCCTGATACTCATCGACAAGCACATACATGAAGCGTCCGGCGTACTTGCGCCTTATGTCGTCGTTGTCGCGGAAGAGGTTGTGGGTGAGCAGCAGCAGGTCGTCAAAGTCCATCGCGTTTGCCTGTCGGCAACGTGCGGCGTATGCCTTGTACACCTTATATGTATTAGGCACGCGCTGCCGGCTGTCGTTCTCTATTATGCTGCGGTTGCCGGCATAGTCCTCTGCCGTGATGAGGCGGTTCTTGGCCATGCTGATGCGTCCGTGGACGGAGGCTGGCTTGTATATCTTGTCGTCCAGTCCCATCTCCTTTATTATATTCTTGAGCAGCGAGCGGGAATCTGCCTCGTCGTAGATGGTGAAGTTCGGCGTATACCCGAGACGGTCTGCCTCTACGCGCAGGATTCTCGAGAAGACGGAGTGGAACGTCCCCATGACCAGCCTTGCCGCCACGTCGCTGCCGACGAGCGAGCCGATGCGGTCCTTCATCTCGCGCGCCGCCTTGTTGGTGAACGTCAGTGCCAGTATGTTCCACGGCTTGATGCCTATATGCAGCAGGTAGGCTATCTTGTATGTCAGCACGCGTGTCTTGCCCGAGCCGGCGCCGGCGATGACCAGCGACGGGCCCTCGGTTGACACCACCGCCTCGCGCTGGCTGTCGTTGAGCTGCGAAAGAATGCTCTCTGTGTCCATGTCCTTATCTCTTGTATATGCCGCCCTTCACCGTGCGCTTGTCAATGTCCTCGTTTTCGGCCGGGAACTTGGGTATGAACTTCATGTTTGCCTCAATCCTTGCGCGCCGGCTGCGTACATATTTGCTCGGCTCGAGCGACGAGTACTTCCTCGGGTTGGGCAGCGTGGCGGCAATCAGGGCGCACTCCGAACGGGTGAGCTCGCTGGCAGACTTGCCGAAATGCAGGCGCGCCACGGCCTCAACGCCGTATATCCCGTCACCTGTCTCGATGGAGTTGAGGTACACCTCCATTATCCGCTGCTTGCTCCACATCAGTTCTATAAGCACAGTGAAATACGCCTCAAGGCCTTTCCTAAGCCATGTCCGGTCGGGGAAGAGGAACACGTTCTTGGCCGTCTGCTGGGATATTGTGCTGGCGCCCACCTTCCTTCCGCCCGACGCATTGTGCTTCGCCGCCTGCTCAATCTGCCTGAAGTCGAAGCCGTGGTGCAGGAGGAAACGCGCGTCCTCGCTGCCCATGACCGCCACGGGCATGCTCGGCGAGATGTCGCCGAGGCGCACCCACTTGTGCTCAACGCGCGGCGAATGACCGTCAATCACCTGGCCGACACAGCGTATCACCATGAGCGGCGTGACATATACCGGCACGAAGCGGTAAACCACGACCGAGAGAATCGTGGAGACGAAGAACGCCACAACCGCCATTCGGAGTATTTTCCTTAACTTCTTCCACATTGGCGTATTATAGTGAAACCTTAAAAAAGAGGGCGACCCTTGTCAATCGCCCTCCTTGTGATATTTGCCTGAGAGACAGTGATTAGCGCAGCGTTCCGTTGTTGGCGGCGTTAATCATCGCCTCGCTCGCGTACATGTAAATCTCTACGCGGCGGTTCTGGGCCTTGCCGTATGCCGTGCTGTTGCTTGCAACGGGGTTCTCCTCGCCGTAGCCCTCGCACGACTTTATCTGGTTGTACTTTACACCCTGGCTCGTGAGATAGTTGCAAACGCTCTGTGCGCGCTGCAGGGAGAGGTCCTTGTTCTTCTGGTAACTCTGCGAAGCGGAATATCCGCGCCATCCCTGGTTGTCGGTGTAACCCTGGATTGAGACGTCGGTGTCGGCAAAATCGCGAAGCACACCGGCAAAGTTGCTGAGTGCCTGGCGTGCTGACGGCTGCAGGTCGGCCCTGCCCGTGTTGAAGAGAATACCGCTGTCGAAAGAAACCTTCACTGCCTTCAGACCGTTAGCATCGGTGATTTCCTCAACCTTAGCGTTGTCGATGGCCTCGGCGCGCTCCTTGGCCTTGTCCATCTTCTTGCCTATCAACGCTCCGGCGCCTGCTCCGACGGCTGACCCGACGGCTGTCCCGACGGCTGTGTTACCTGCGAGTTTGCCCACAACGGCACCAAGCAAAGCACCGCCGCCGGTACCGATCAGCGCACCCTTCTGGGTGTTGTTGCAACTTACCAACAATGCAAGACACATTGCGAATGTCAAAAACTTAAACTTTTTCATTTTCGTATCGTTTTAAATGTTAATATTAAGATGTTTAATCACATACTGCAACACAAGAAACATAATCATCTGCAAATTTAATTCTTTTTTCCGAATAACACAATACAAACCAACTTTTTTTAGTATTTTTGCAGTCAAATTACGAATAATGATATTTTTGACATGGCAAAAGAACTAAAAGAACTCACCAAACGTGCCGAAAACTACAGTCAGTGGTACAACGATTTGGTGGTTAAGGCAGAACTTGCCGAACAGTCGGCGGTGCGCGGTTGTATGGTAATCAAGCCATACGGATATGCAATATGGGAGAAAATGCAACAGCAACTCGACCTGATGTTCAAGGAAACTGGCGCGCGGAACGCTTATTTCCCACTGCTCATACCAAAGTCGTTCCTCTCGCGGGAGGCAGAGCATGTGGAGGGCTTCGCGAAGGAATGTGCCGTGGTGACACACTACCGCCTGCGCGCAAAGGAGGACAAGAGCGGAGTGGAGGTGGACCCCGCCGCAAAGCTTGAGGAGGAACTGATAGTGAGGCCAACGTCGGAGACGATTATATGGAACACCTACAAGAACTGGATTCACTCGTGGCGCGACCTGCCACTGATGTGCAACCAGTGGTGCAACGTGATGCGGTGGGAAATGCGCACACGGCCTTTCCTGCGCACGAGCGAGTTCCTCTGGCAGGAGGGACACACGGCACACGCCACCAAGGAGGAGGCCGAAAACGAGGCAAGGCTGATGCTGTCGGTGTATGCCAGGTTCGCCGAGCAGTGGATGGCAGTGCCGGTGGTGCAGGGCGTGAAAAGCGAGACGGAACGGTTCGCAGGCGCGCTCGACACCTACACCATCGAGGCAATGATGCAGGACGGCAAGGCACTTCAGAGCGGAACAAGCCATTTCCTCGGGCAGAACTTCGCCAAGGCGTTCGACGTGACATACCTCAACAAGGAAAACAAGCCGGAATATGTGTGGGCGACATCATGGGGCGTGTCAACAAGGCTGGTCGGCGCACTGATTATGACACACTCCGACGACAACGGACTCGTGCTTCCGCCGAGGCTCGCGCCGCTGCAGGTGGTCATCATCCCAATCGCAAACAAACCGGAACAGCTCGCCGCAGTGAGCGGGAAGGTAGAGCCAATCGTCAAGGAGCTGAAGGCAAAGGGCATAAGCGTGAAGTATGACGACTCTGACAACAAGCGGCCAGGGTTCAAGTTCGCAGACTACGAGCTGAAAGGTGTCCCCGTGAGATTAGTGCTGGGCGCGCGCGACATAGAGAACGGCACGATCGAGGTGATGCGCCGCGACACGCTCGAGAAAGAGACACGCAGCATCGACGGAATAGCCGGATATGTCGGAACATTGCTCGGGGAAATACAGCAGAACATCTTCGACAAGGCAAAGGCGGCACGCGATGCACGCATATACGAATGCGACAACTACGAGGAGTTCAAGGAGCGCATCAAGGACGGCGGCTTCTTCATCTGCCCCTGGGACGGCACGGCCGAGACGGAGGCAAGGATAAAGGAGGAGACGCAGGCAACGATACGCTGCGTGCCGTTCGGTGTGGAACAGACAGAAGGCGTTGACATGGTGAGCGGCAAGCCAGCCAAGCAGCGCGTCATAATAGCACGCAGTTACTGATTATTATAGGAACACACAAACAGGCAGGTGTCTTAAACACATCTGTCTGCTTGTATTTTAAAATCCGATACCGAAATACAACACGAAGCGGAAGCCTCTTCAACGACTTCCGCTCACCATCCTGCGGAGAGACGGGGATTCGAACCCCGGAACCGGTTTTGCCGGTTACACGCTTTCCAGGCGTGCCTCTTCAGCCACTCGAGCACCTCTCCATTCTTATTACGCGGTGCAAAATTAATGCTTATCTTTCAAAAAGGAGAATGTTTTGATGTATTTTTTCTATTGCTCTCCGCTAAACTTTAAAATCGCGGGAAATTATCAGGAGTAGTAAACATATTACCGCCTGAATATGTTATAAAATCTAAAATAACCAATAACCTGAACGATTATTACACTTTTGTGTAGTGAATGTTTGTATTGCAGATTCTACTTTTGCCAAAAATAATTATTGATTATGGAAGAAAGATACAGTAGAAACAGACTCTATGTGAGCGAAAGGGAACAAAGTATTATCAAGGATTATAAAATTTTCCTTGGTGGTGCAGGTATAGGAAGTATAGTGGCTGAATGTGCTTTGCGGTTTGGTTTCGAGCATATCACCATTGTTGACGGTGATAAAGTTGAAAAAAGCAACCTTAACAGGCAGAGCTATACGGAGAACGACATTGGCAGATACAAGGCGGAGTGTTTGGCTGAGCGTCTGCTAAGCATCAATCCCAATGCGCAGATAGAATTTCATACGGAGTTCCTGACTCCTGATAATATCGAAGAGATGCTGAATGGGCATGATGTTGCTATAAATGCATTGGACTTTAAGGATAACACCCCATTCGTCTTTGATGAAATCTGCAAAAAAAGAAAAATCCCCGTACTGCACCCGTACAACTTTGGCTGGGCTGGCTTTGTCACGGTTGTTGATCCATTGGGACATTCCTTGTCTGAAATGGCTGATGAGCCTAAAGGGTTTGAGTTGAAGGTGGCTGAGTATGTTACAGGACATGGGGCTTTCTGGAATCAGCCAAAGGAATGGTTGGATAAAATAGTTACTCAATACAGGGAAGAAAGCGATATGCTCCCACCTCCACAACTGTCCATAGCATCATGGATTGCAGCGGGATTGTGTACAACGGCGATGTACAATCTTGCCACGGGGAAAAGCATTAACTATTTCCCAAAATTCTATTTCTCCTCGCTTTTGCAGTAAGTGAAGTTCTTTTTCAGAACAACTTGTTTAAGGTTGCCCTTGAAATAGCTTCTGTGATATTCGTCACGCCTAACTTTTCAAAGGCGTGGCGTTTGTAGAATTTAATGGAGTCCAACGAGCGGCACATCCTGTCGGCTATTTCCGTCATGGTAAGACCAGCGACAGAAAGCCTGAGCACCTCAAGTTCCTCTTCTTTGAGCGAAATACCCTCACATTCCTTCCACCGATGTCCCTCGAAAGAGTATATCCAATATTTCTGTTGTCCCTTCTTGTGGAACTCTACATGCCCTGCTGTTTTATGTGAAGATAGCGATACGACACACATACCAATCCATATCTTGCCCTCGTCGGTCAATAGAATGGGAGTAAGCTGGTGGTTGATCAGTTTGCTCTTTGTCCCACTCTGTAAATGAAAGTGATAGGACATAGAGCACTGGTATTTATCCACGTTGTCGAAAGTATCAAAGAACTTAAACCCACTGCTGTTCAGCTCAACAAGCATTTTTTGCTCTTCCTCTGGCACATATTCCAAGTAAAAGCTGTATCCTAATTCCTTCACCTCCTTTGCCGTATGACCACAAAGAAACAAGGGGTTGTCCGACACATAAAGAAATTCCTGCCTGTAATAATCTATCAAGTAAACACTCTGATAATTCACACGTGCAAATGCCTCTACCGTTTGTACTAATGTAGATAGTACATGTGAGTCATAGTCTGGTGCATTGCTTACGGTATTCGATGCTATAAAGAAATCTTTTATGTCTGTCATATATGCTAAACGTGCTAAGGTTCGCTGATATATTTCACTACAAAAGTACATTTTTAATGCGAAATACCACAAAAAGATTACACAAAAGTGTAAAAAACAAAGAGAGAAATGCCAAATTACACAAAAGTGTAATAGATGATATTTGCATAGGAAGTATTTTTGCCGTATAATTCAAGAAATAAAAAGCATTATGGAAAAACAGATTGCAACATTTAAGGACTACGCTATTTTCATGGCAGACAAAACGAGTCTGTTGGAAATAGCACAGTTTGTAGTCAGGGAAAATTACTCCCATCACTTATCTTCATTTACAGAGAAAGAAGTAAATGAAGATATCAAATCAGTGCTTGAAGAAGAGGAATATCTGTATGATAACAAATCTCATATCTATATTGCAAGGGATGCCTTTGGGAATATAATTGGCTGCATCAGGAGTTTTCATTGGGATAAACACAAGACTCTTCCTATCGAAAAAATATATGGGATAAACCCGCTGAATGCTATTCACCAGGAAAGCAAATATAGTTTTTGGCATATCGGACGCTTTGCCGTTGCAAAGGAATCGGGAATATCCACATTGACTTTATTCAAGCGGTTAATGGCATTGGCAGTAAAGCCGATAGTTGAGGACAAGTACAGCTATATGATTGCAGAGATTGACAGCAAACTACTGAAAGTAATGAAAGTTTTGGGATTTGGCACACGCCAAATAGGGAAACCCATAGACTACCTTACATCAGAGACCGTTCCTGTATGTTCCAGTAAGAGAGGTTTAATGGGGTTCTTTTCCAGATATGGTGAACTTTGCAAGGCTGCATGATTACACTTTTGTGTAATATTTAAGCCGATAAACTCAAAATTACACTTTTGTGTAGTGGAAAAATTTGGAGATACAAATATATTTGCAACAGAAATAATCGAGTCGACAAGATTATAGAGCAGACCTAACTGCCAAAAGGAGCAATGCCGGAAGCTATAAGAAGGCAAAAACAATAAAGTAATATGGAAAATCTACAGAAATCAGACAAGTTAGATGTTCTTGAATTAATGGAAGTAAAAGGAGGAATCCTGGACAAAACACAAGTTTGTATTTTTGCATCAGCAGTTAAATGTACCGTGCAAGGTTCTGGGGTTATAATACAACAGCCCTCCCCATCTACTCATACATCAGGTATCTCAAGTAGTGTACAAGGATAACTATTCTATTACAATATGAAATATCAATCGGTTGTATTAAATCCAGATTATCATTTTAAAAATGATATTGATAGGGTTGTATTGTATTCTGGAAAACAAGTAAAAGATTACAGTTCTCCAGATTGGATTAGTTATCTACATCCAATGCAGGCTCAAATTTTAAGTGTTTTTTGCGAAGAAAGGTCATTAGTGGACCAATACAAAAAATTGTCTTTTGACTTGAATCTATCAATCGAAAGTATTGCCAAAATGATAGAGCCATATATTGAGAATGAAACCCCAATTTATACTATGTTTTCAGGGCAAAAAATTCCACTTCCAACAAATGTGTTGATAGAATCTAAGAAGAAAGATAAAAATTTTAAGTATGAAGATTATCAAACCAAAGATTTCTATTGTGATAATATAAATATTACACCTGACAGGCTGCACAAGGCTCCGCAATCTATGCTATTTATGCTTACAAACAAATGTATTACAAATTGTAAATATTGTTATGCGGACAGAAAAACAAAGCACAAGTCATTGTCAACATCCAAGATCATAGAAATAATAGAAGAAGCCAAAGAATTAAGAATGACATATATAGATGTTATTGGTGGTGAAATTTTCTGTCGTAAGGATTGGAATATAATTATAAAGAAAATGGTTGACAACAATCTTTCTCCCAATTACATCTCTACTAAAGTTCCAATAACAGAGTACGATATTAAGCAATTACTTGCTACAGGATATAAAAATGTGGTTCAAATATCTTTAGACGCTTTGGATGATTATGTGTTAAATTCTATTATTGGTACACATGACGGATATGTCGAAAAAATAAAAAACAGTATACGATTGTTATGCGAATATGGCTTTACTGTACAGATAGACACAATTCTTACAAAGCTAAATATAAAAGAAAATTATTTGTTAGAATTGTTTGAATATATAAAGACCATTCCAAATTTGGCATATTGGGAGATTAGAGTCCCTGAATATTCGATATATACACCGGAAAGTTTTACAGAGATTCAAGCTTCTAAGAAAGAGATTGATTTTATCGGGCATTTTATTGAAGATGAGATTAAGTATAAAGCTGATTTCCAGATTTATTTTAGTGACGAGGCTTCACACTATACTTATAGGAAAGGAAAAACTACGGATGAATGTTTTCATGGAGGTGCATGCGGAATCCTTCAAGATCGTTTATTTATCTTGCCTGACGGAAAAGTAAGCGTATGTGAACAACTATATTGGCATCCTCAATTCATTATAGGTGATTTAAAAGAACAAACAATTAGTGAAATATGGAATTCAACAAAAGCTTTGAAATTATTCGAAATGAAAGCGAATATGTTCAGAAATGAAAGCAGGTGCCATACTTGCGAGGCACTGTCGTCTTGTAATAAAAGGCATAGAAGATGTTTTGTAAAAGCCATAAAAGCGTATGGGTTGGACAATTGGGATTACCCAGATCCTAGATGTATCTATGCCCCGGAAATACATTCAAAATTGGTATACGAATAAATAATATAATTATGAATAAACTTGTTTTTACATTATTGGTTATATGTTGTGTCCTCAAAGTTCAGGCACAAAGGCTATCAGGAACAGTTACCGACGAAAAAGACGCCCCTTTGCCTTTTGCGACGGTTGCAATCATAAATCTTGCAGACTCCACTTTGCTGACATGCTGTTTGACAGACAACGACGGTTGCTTTGATATAGAAGAGGCAAACACCGATGTGATGATTCGGATAAGCATGGTCGGCTATGAGATGCAGAGTTTCGTAAAACCTTTCCCAAAACACATCCGCATGAAGCCCACATCACAGGAACTGGGAGAGGTCGTCGTAACGGCTGTAAGAAAGTTTGTGAAGATGTCAAACCGAGGACTGGTTGTTAACATGGAAGGAAATCCGTTGGCAAAACTGCCTTCGGTGGAAGACGCTATAAAGCAAATGCCTATGATTGACCCTGTGAGCGGAACGGTGCTGGGAAAAGGTTCGCCAGAAATATATATCAACAAGCGTAAGGTGCGCGACGGAAACGAAATAAAGCAACTCTCGCCAGAGAAAGTGCGCAGTGTGGAAATCATTACCCGCCCAGGAGCGCGGTATAATTCAGATGTAAGGGCTGTGATAATCATACATACAAAGAAACTTGATGAGGGATTGGCAGGCGTGTTCACGGGCACCGGCACATTGTCAGAGGTGCATTCGGGCGAAGCCAACGCCAGTTTGTCATATATGTTCCACAATGGTCTGGGCATTTATGGCGGTGCCTCGGTTGGCTCGCAGGGCTTCAACCAGAACCGTACATATACAGAAATGTTCAACAACTACGCATTTCACACCACTACAGAGGGTAAATATAATTCGCGCACAGAGTCATTAAAGGCGAATTTCGGTACGAGTTACGACTTCTCTGCCAATAAGTCTATAGGTGTTAGATATGAGTTCAGTCGCATTCCAAATACCCATTACAAGGCTGCTGCCGACTTTTTTACCAATGCTTTGGCAGAAGCCACTGAGGCAAAATCCCTGTCGGAAAGTCGCTCGCAGAGTTATCAACACACTATGAACGCCTATTCTTATATGAGTTTTGGCAAGAGAAAGAACTTCGATTTTGCGTTAGATGCCGACTATATATATGGCAGCAATGGGCAATCTGCCGACAACAACGAAACACTGCGGAACTCCTTGTGGAACATGAAAACCGACAACAACAATGCATACCATATCTTTGCCTCTAAAGCCAGCCTGAACATGACTTTCGGAAAGCTGGCAGCTGAAGTGGGCTTGCAATATTCCTACACCAAAAACAATATGCGTTTCAATAGCACGGGCAGCGACAACAACTCATTCTTGAAACTCTCTACCGATCAGGAGAGCCAGCATCTGTATGCCGGTTACTTCACCCTTGCCTACGGGTTAAATGACAATTGGAGCGTAAACGGAGGATTGAGACTTGAAAACACCGCTTTTAATTACGAGCAGAACGGTGTAGAGATAAAAGAACAGTCGAAGACTTTCACAGATGTTTTGCCAACGTTGGGCGTAACCTACCAAAAGGGGAACGTGGGAGTCGGTTTGGCTTACAGTTCGAATATCAACCGTCCGAGCTACAACATGCTCAACAACAACTACACCTATGTTTCACATACGTCGTGGGAAACGGGAAACCCATTCTTGAAGCCGGCTTTGACCCACTCGCTTGAACTATCATTGCAATGTAAACAAACCATGCTGACAGCCTGCTACAATCGCAACGTCCGGGCTATCAATACGGTCTATACGTTCCTGCCGGCAGAGAATGTAAACCTCCGTCAGGAAATAAACCTGCCCGATTATGACAGTTATCTGTTCGTTGCATCTCACAGCTTCAACATCGGTCTGTGGCATCCCATGCTGCAAGGTGTGCTCATGTTCCAAAATTTGAAATACGGAACAGACAACCAAAGCTACGATAAACCGCTGGGCAAGATAACTCTCAGCAATCGTCTTGATTTGCCGTGGTCACTCTACGCATACGTTGGTGCCTCGTGGACAAGTAAAGGGCATCAGGCAACTATCTATTCAGAGGGCGACTTCTCCTTTTATATTATGTTGAACAAGAATATAAAGAATTGGTCGTTTAATCTCCTCTTCAACGATGTAGCAAACACATACAGACAGAAAAGCGTGTGCAACACCAATGGCGTCTCGTATCGTGAACATCGCAAGGGAGCATCGCAAATAATTCAACTGTCAGTCTCCTATTCTTTCAAGCAGAAGAAATCATTTAAGGGTAAGGGTGCTGCTCAAGAAGAACTGCAACGTTTTTAGAAAGTGTTAAAACTATGTATCGTTTCTCTTTTGTTCAACAAGAAGACTCTATGCAATGTGGTGTAGCATGTTTGCAAATGATATGTAGATATTTTGGTAAAAAATACTCTGCAAAAGGACTTTCTCGCATCTGTGCTGCTACAGCGGAAGGAGTATCACTACTCGGCATTACTGATGCTGCGAATATACTTGGTCTTAGCTCAGAATGTCAGCGTACTAATATAGAACACTTAAAAAAGATTTGGCATCCTGCAATTCTCCACTGGAATCAAAACCACTTTGTTGTTCTTTATAAAGTCAAGAATGGAAAGACCTTTTATATCGCTGATCCAGGCAAAGGACTTGTCAGGTACAATCTTGAGGAGTTCAAGAAGCATTGGATTAGCACCCAGTCGGGCGGTGAGGAAAAAGGGATCGCCATGTTCTTAGAACCCACACCTGCGTTTTATGAAAAGAAAATAGACGAAGAACACAAAGAGGAACGCTCGTTTAAGTTCCTATTTGGCTATATCAAGCAATATCGCAAGTACTTCGGGCAGATCGTATTGGGGCTGCTCGTGGGCAGTTTGTTACAACTTATTCTGCCTTTCCTCACACAATCCATTGTGGACGTGGGCATCAAAAACCAGAACATCGGCTTTATTTGGCTGATACTTCTTGGCCAACTGATGCTTACCGTAAGCCGAACTGCCATCGACTTTATCCGTCGTTGGCTCTTACTACATATCTCTTTGCGTATCAACATTTCTTTAGTGAGCGACTTCTTCATCAAACTCTTAAAACTGCCGATGTCGTTCTTCGACACCAAACTGATGGGCGACCTCATGCAGCGTATGGGCGACCACAGCCGTGTGAACTCGTTCCTGACACAGCAAACGCTCAGCATCGTGTTCTCCCTCTTCACCTTTGTGGTGTTCAGCATTGTGCTGCTGTTCTATAATTGGCTTGTTTTCACTATTTTCATGCTCGGCAGTATGCTCTACGGCGGTTGGCTCGCGCTATTCCTCAGGCGTAGAAAAGTACTCGACTATGAACTCTTTGAGCAGCAAGCCATCAATAACAACAAGACCTACGAGTTTATCACCTCCATGCAGGAGATAAAGCTGCAAGACTGCGAGCAGCGCAGACGTTGGGAATGGGAGGACGTGCAGGCAGACCTCTTCGGAGTGCAGATGAAGTCGCTGAAACTCCAGCAGACACAAGAGGCAGGCAGCATTTTTATCAACGAACTGAAAAACATTGTCATCACGGTGGTAGCAGCAACAGCCGTCATTCACGGACAGCTCACACTGGGTATGATGCTTGCCGTGCAGTATATCATCGGACAGCTCAACTCGCCTGTCGAGCAGTTGATGAGTTTCTTCTACTCCGTACAAGATGTAAAGATAAGCCTTGAGCGTATCAACGAGATCCACCGTATGGACGATGAGAACGGAAAGCAGGGACTGGAAACTTCAGTGAAAGAAGAGAATATGGGTATAGACCTTGAAAACGTGAGCTTCAAGTACGACCCTCACGCACTGAAAACCATCATAGATGATGTAAGCCTCACTATTCCCAAAGGCAAGGTAACTGCCATTGTCGGTGCGTCGGGTAGCGGTAAGACAACGCTCATCAAACTAATGTTAGGCTATTATCCCGTATTGGGAGGTCAGATTACCATTGGCGGAACTGATGTAAACACGCTCAACAAGAAGTGGTGGCGCAGGCAGTGTGGTGTGGTGATGCAGGAGGGTGTAATCTTTTCCGAGAGCATAGCAAGGAACATTGCCGTAGATGATGGCGAGATAGACAAAGAGCGATTGCAGAAGGCTGCTGAGATAGCCTGCATCCACGATTATGTGATGGGCTTACCCTTAAAATACAACACCAAGATAGGGCGCGATGGTGTAGGCTTAAGTCAAGGACAGAAGCAGCGCATCCTAATAGCGAGAGCCGTGTACAAGAACCCCGACTATATCTTCCTTGACGAAGCCACTAACTCGCTCGATGCCAATAACGAGCGCATGATTGTGGAGCATCTGGACGAGTTCTACAAAGGCAAGACGGTGGTTATCGTAGCGCACCGATTAAGTACGGTGAAGAATGCTGACCAGATAGTGGTATTGGATAAAGGCAAGGTTGTGGAAATCGGCAACCACGAAGCGCTTACGGAAAAGCGGGGTGCATACTATAACCTCGTGAAAAACCAGTTGGAATTAGGCAACTAATAATGTAGAAACACTATGGCAGACAGCAAGATAGAACTCCGCAGCGAGAAGGTAAGGCATATCATTGGCGAGATACCGTCAGGAATTGTGCGCTATGGCATCACGATTATCACCATTGTGATTTTGGGATTATTAGTAGGCGCATACTTTATCCCTTATCCCGAAACCATCAGTGCAAAGGTGCAGATGACAAATGCCCATCAAGGCACAATAGACGTTCCCTATAAATACGTGAATGCGATAGCGGCAGGAATGACGGCAAACATCGAGGTTGAGGGTTATGATGCAGAAACATACGGGGCCGCCAAAGGTGAAATAACCGCCACATCGCACACGCCCCGGCAAACGGCAACGGGCAGCGTGTTCACGACGCAGGTGAAGATAACGGATTGCAAGTATAAAATTATCAGCGGAATGACAGGCACGGCATCCATACTTGTAAGCAATGAAAGCATACTACAGAGGATCATTCAGAGAATAAGCCCCAACCGGGAAACGCCCAGGTAAATGAAGACCTATAGCTCATTTTGCAGGCTGAAAAGTGTCATGCCATTCGATATATACACA
>URLI01000045.1 GCA_900548585.1 uncultured Prevotella sp.
AAGTGTCAGCCCTAAATTTGTATCTTACCCAAAAGTTTAGCGGACAGTAATAATAATTTATGACTGTATGGACAAGAAAAAATCCTTTTTTCGCTTGCGGAAAATATTTGCCCGTGGGTTGTGAGGAAGGCGGATTGCCGCCCTGCATGTATGACACGGGAAACGGCACGAGGCAAAAAGCGGCGCCACTGTGGCAAAACGGTGTGATAAAAATACTATAGCCAAGATGCTTGTGCAATCTATCTCAACTGGTCATGGCCATAATGACCGGTCATGGTTAAAAAGTGTAAATATGTATATGCGAGTGTCCTCATTGTCAAATGTTTACGGGTTGCCCGTGTCCGATTTGAGCAAGAAGGACATCTCAAGAAAGTCTGAAACGAGCATGTTCCTGTCCGAAACGAGCAAGGTGTTTCGCGTATTTTGTGCCTAACTTTGCACCGAGAAACAAAACCGATGTGCCACTATGGATAGACTGTCTGAAATCAGGAGGCAAAGCGATGTTGATGATGAAATACGGAAGATTGTTGACGAGCGCATGCAACTGCTTGATACTATCAAGGAGATGGTTAGTGACGAAGTGGACAGGCGCATCAAGGAGATGTTCCAGGACTGGGACAAAAGGAACGGTATGAATATTAAGCCCGCTATGACCAATCACAATCAATATACATAACATCAAGCCAGGATGCCGGCAAAAGGCCGGCATCCAAAACGCCAAAGCGTGGATTATTGAGAAATAACAATGATACGATATTTTATCACGCAAAACTTGTGAATAACAATCATTGTTGCTATCTTTGCAAATACATAACCAAATATTCATTTTAAAAACAAAGACTTATGGCAAACGACATTGACAAACCTATGGGGCCTCCGCCAATCCCGGGGTCCAATCCACCGACACCGCCGGCATCACCTGTTCCGCCGGCACAACCGGCAGCGGACGCTCCCGCACCGGAAATCCCGGACGTTCCACAGGGGCAACAACCTGCCGCGCCCGATGTGCAGGCACCAAGCAATAATCAGCAACCTGTTCCGCCGGCACAACCGCAGGCTGTGCCTAACCCTCCGCAGCCGCAGCCTGTGCCGCAGGCAGCGCCAGAGGCACCGGTATATCAGCAGCAACAGCCAGCACCGCAGCCAACGCCACAGCCAGCGCCGGCAAGTCCGCAGCCACAACCTGCGCCTCAGCCTGCGCCGTTCCGGCCACAGCCACAGCCACAGCCATACGCCATGCCAAAGAAAAAGAGCAAGGCAGGACTTATCATTGTCATAATCATTGCTGTGCTACTGCTGTTAGGCGGCGGCGGAGCCGCACTCTATTACTTCGTCCTGAAGGACAAGATTGTGGAAATGACAGACAAGGTGGATGAGCCGGAGGTGAATGACGGTGATGAGGAAACCGACGCCACATACGATGAAAACGCAAATTCCGGCAAAACAGATGGATTCGGCATTGACGAAAATGCCAGCAGCGGAGAAAATGCCGCGACGGAGGGCAACGATATGAAGGAAAACGATGACAACGCAGACAATGCCGGCGTGGCCGGGGAATCATCGGGCAACACCGAAAGCGTGCCATCTATCCCAGCCAAGAAAGAAAAGGCGGCAACCCCCGTGCAGAAGAAACCCAAAAAGAAGACAACCAAGCCCCGCAGGCATGATGACTACGACCAGCCGTCGCACAGCAGTTCGTCTTCCGGCGGTCAGGGTTTCCACTTCGAGCCTGTGAACTGATGGCTAACTAACCTTACGTTCATAAAAACCATTACAGCAATCCCGCCGGGATTGCTGTAATGGTTGTATACAACGGCACAATATTCCGCCGCCGACCGGCAGTCAACCGGCACGTTGGCGCGAATGCACAGGGCTTAAGTCCCTGCGGCAACATGCTGTTGCCTTATGTTCCCCAATAACGTAAGTACTTACAGCCCTTGGCAAGCCCCGTTTTATTTTTCCGAGAACAGCACCTGCACCAGCGTTTGCCCCACTGCCTTGAGTGTGTTGCGGTCGATGTGTTCCATGGTGTCGTTCACGGTGTGCCATGTAGGGCCGAACGTGCTCTGCGTGCAGTCGGGATAGTATGGTATGATGTCGGCGGTAGGTATTTTGGCATATTGGTTCACCGGCACATGGTCATCGGTTACGCTTCCCCCCACCTTGTCGGGGAAGTAACTGCCAAAGCCAACCACCTTTGCCGCAGCGTGTATCTTGTTGACCACCGCTGGCGCCAGTTGCACCGACACGCCCTCCTGGTAGAACCGCGCGCCCTCTCCTCCGACCATGTCGAGGAGTATTCCGTATGTCGCCTCGTAGCCCTGGCGGTGCGGGTTCTTCGCCCAGTACTGCGCGCCCAGTGCCCACGAGTCGCCGTTGTCCGGCGCGTCGCTCCACTGTGGTATGCCGTAGTCCTCGGCATCGAAGCACACGAAGTCTATGCCCATGCCTAACGAGTCGGCCTCCTGTATTATCCGCGCGATTTCCAGCAGCACCGCCACGCCCGACGCCCCGTCGTTTGCCGCCATTACAGGCTTGTGCCAGTTGGCTGTGTCCGGGTCGTTGTCTGCCCACGGGCGGCTGTCCCAGTGTGCGCACAGCAGTATTCGCGTGGTTTCCTCCGGCTTGTAGGAAGCGATGATGTTGGTGCATTTCAGTGTCTTGCCGTCCCATCCGGTCAGGTCGGTTCTCTGCTCCGTCACCGTGCATCCGTACTGCCTGAACTTATTGGCGATCCATTTGCCGCAGTCGTCGTGTGCCTTGGTGTTCATCGTCCTTGGTCCGAAGTCGCACTGCGCCTGGCAGAATAGATATGCGCTGTCGGCGTTGAAGTCGGGCCCCACCGGTGTCTGCGCCACCATTTCCGTCGCGTCACTTGCCTGCCTTTTGCTCTTGCAACTGCTGATTACCGTTATCATTGCCGTTGCCGCCATGATGGTGATGATGAGGCTCTTGCCCATAGTTTTGTTATATGAATGCATTGTGTTTATTTCTTTGTTGCTGCCGCCTGTGCTTGAGTCATTACGCGTATCCAGTTGCCGCCCCATATTTTCTCTATGTCGCGCTCGCTGAAGTTGCGCTCCATCAGTAGCCTTGTGAAGTTTGTCATCTCCGAGGCGTCAGCCATGCCACGCACGCCACCGTCGCCGTCGAAGTCGGTCCCTATGCCCACATGGTCTATGCCTGCAATGTCGATTGCGTGCTCGAGGTGCCGCACGGCATCCATCACCGTCGCCTCGCCCTGCGTCCTCAGGAATCCCGGGTAGAGCGTTATCTGCACCACGCCGCCACATTCGGCTATGTCGCGCAGCTGGCCGTCGGTCAGGTTGCGCGGGTGGTCGCACAGCGCGCGACAGTTGCTGTGGCTGCACACCACCGGCGTGCGGCTCGCTTGCAGCGCGTCGTAGAACGATTTCTCGGCGGCGTGTGACAGATCCACCATCAGTCCGCAGTCGTTCATCTCGCGTATCACGTCGTGCCCGAACCTGCTCACGCCGCCGTGCGTGTTGCATCCCCTGGCGGAGTCGCAGATGTCGTTGTCGCCGTTGTGGCACAGCGTGATATACACCACGCCGCGCTGTGCGAAGTGGCGCACGTTTTGCAGGTCGTGGCTCAGTGCCAGTCCGTTCTCGATACCGAACATTATCGACTTGCGCCCCTTGCGCTTGTCCTCGTAGAGGTCGGCTGCGGTGCGCGCGATGCTCAGGTACTGGCTGTTCCTGCGCACGATGTCCTCGATCTTGTCGAAGATGAGGTCGGCATACTGCGTTGGCCCGTCAACATCGAATGCCACTTTCTGCGAGAACGTTTCCCCGATTTTCGGCTGTGGCAGGTATGCCGCCATGATTACTGCGTCCTGCCGTCCTTCGGTCATCTTGTGCAGGTCGTAGAGTATCCTTGGGTCGCGTTGTGCGAAATCAATCCCCTTGTGGAAGAACATCGGCGTGTCGCAGTGTGTGTCAAGTGTCAGCACTCGGCTGTGCAGTTGTTTCGTCTCGCGAAACTTTCGCGCCTCGCCGATTAGCCACTTGAAGAGCGGCGCGCCCTCCGGCAGCCATTCCGGGTGCCACTGCACGCCTATCACCGGCTTGTACTCGTTGCTCTCTATTGCCTCTATCACTCCGTCGGCTGCCCGCGCCGAGACGCGGAACCGTCTGCCCGGCGCTGCCACGGCCTGGTGGTGGATGCTGTTTACGAACATCCGCCCCGCGCCTCCGAATATGCCGCGCAGCGTTGTGCCGTCGCCGATTGTCACGCTGTGTGTGAGTTCCTCGCGCGGTGCGTCCTGCGAGTGCTTTATCTCCGAGGCAACGTGCTGCCGCACCTTTCCGTCCAAAGCCACCGCGAGTGTCTGTATTCCCCGGCAGATGCCGAGGATTGGTATCTGCCGGTTGTATGCCAGGCGTGTGGCGAGCAGTTCCGGAAGGTCGCGCGTGCTGTTGATGTTGCTCAGTTCTGCCACCGGCTCCTCGCCAGTCCACAGCGGGTTGATGTCGGCGCCGCCAGTGAGCAGCAGCCCGTCGATATGCTCGAGTGTGCTTGCTATCACGTCCCTGTCAGCCACCGGCGGTATGAGCAGCGGTGTCCCTCCTGCCTCGACGACCGACAGGTAGTATCGGTCGGCCAGCCGTGCGTCGCGCTCCACATAGTTTGCCGTTATGCCTATTACCGGCTGCTGCTTGCCTTCGGGGAAGTTGCTGTAGAACTCCCCCAGGTTTTTTTTCAGGTCGTATGTCCGCATTTCCTGTTTTCTTTCCTACAATTTGTTGTTGACCACCGGCACGCCTCTCTTTATGCCCTGTTCGAGCGATATGAGCGTCTCGGTTGCCACTATGCCTTCGATGGTCTGTATCTGGTTGCTCAGCAGGTCCATGAGTTGCTCGTTGTCGCGTGCATACAGTTTGACGAGCAGCATGTAGGGGCCTGTTGTGAAGTGGCATTCCACGATTTCCGGTATGTGAATTAGTTTCTCCACCACTTTCTTGTACATGCTTCCACGCTCGAGTGTTATGCCGACGTATGTGCATGTGGTGTATCCGAGCGATTTCGGGTTGATGTCGAAACTGCTGCCCGTGATTACCCCGTCCTCGGTCAGGTGCTGCACGCGCTGGTGTATCGCCGCCCGGCTCACCCCGCATTCCGCCGCCACGTCCTTGAACGGTATGCGTGCGTTGCCAGACAGTATTCTCAGTATTTTGAGGTCGAGAGCATCGATTTTCTCCATGTCTTATTTATTCTTTCCTGCGTCTTTGTCATCGTTCTCTATGCCCATCAGCTCAACTTCGAAAATGAGTGTTGAGTATGGCTTGATGTCCTTGCCTGCCGCGCGTTCGCCGTATGCGAGGTTCTGGGGTATGAACAGTTGCCACTTCGAGCCCACTGGCATCATCGTGAGTGCCTCTGTCCAGCCCTTTATCACCTGGTTGGGCTTGAATGTCAGTCCTTTCCCGTCGTGCCTTGCGCTGGCGTCGAACACCGTCCCGTCGATGAGCCGTCCCTCGTATATGACGCGCACCTTGTCGTTGTT
Source organism: uncultured Prevotella sp. (assembly GCA_900548585.1). GTDB lineage: Bacteria > Bacteroidota > Bacteroidia > Bacteroidales > Bacteroidaceae > Prevotella. The sequence continues at coordinate 5,528 of URLI01000045.1, forward strand.
CTTCGGCACGGCGCCCGTTCCCTCTTTCAGCACCTTGTATTGCAGTCCGCTCGGCAGCGTCACCACTCCTTCTTTCGATGCGTTTGCGGCGAGGAAGTCCTCCCCGGCCTTTTTGTTCTTCAGGTTGACCATCTCCTTGAGTTCTTTCATCTTTTCGCGCGACACCTTCTGTGCCTGTTCATGCGTGAGCATTGTCTGCGTGTTTTCCAGTCCGCCGATGAATGCCGATATGAATGCGTTTCTGTTCATGGCGTTGTTCTCGTCTGCGGCCTTCATCTCCTTTTCCATTGAGGGCATGATGCTTCTTGCCATTTGCAGGCCTATGGCGTGTCCTGCGAAGCGCGCCGCCTCGTCTTCCGTCAGTGTGGTGTTGGCCGCCTCGAGGAGGCCCTCCACGAACGGTGATATGTTTGTCGTGTCAACCTTCATTTGCTCGGCGAGGTAGTTTCTCAGTCCCCTGCTCTGCGAGAGTCCCAGGGCATAGCTCAGCGAGTCGATGCCGTTTTTGAGTTCCACGGGCTTCAGTGCCGTTATTTTGCTGCCCTTCTTTTTCTTGTCTTTCTTTGCTGCCGTTGCCGTGGTTACTGTTGCACTCGCCACCATCAGCACTGCCATTGCCAAAATCTTCTTCATAAGAACTGCTTTTATGTGTATTGTTTGTAAAAAAAGAAACAAGTCCGTCCGGTTGGCGGGACATTTCATGGCGAGCGGCTCCGTTGTGCGCTCGCCGTGGTTTCCCGCCAGCCGGACTCACTTGTTTCCTGTTTTCATTTGTTGCGGAAGTCCTTTCCCGTTATTTCTTCTCGCCGAGAGAAATGAGCTCTATCTTGAATATGAGAGCCGAGAAGGGCTTTATCTCACCGGCCTCACGCGGTCCGTATGCCTGATCCTGCGGTATGCACACCTCCCACACGCTGCCAACCGGCATGTGGAGCAGTGCCTCCGTGAAGCCCGGTATCACCTGGTTGACGCGCATCGGCGCTGGCTCTCCGCGCTTGTACGAGCTGTCGAACACCGTTCCGTCGATGAGTTTCCCCTCGTAGTGCAGTGTGACGAGCGACGTGTCCTTCGGCATCGGGCCTTTCCCCTCCTTTATCACGGTGTAGAGAACACCCTTTCCGAGTTTCTTTACGCCTTCTTTCTTGGCATATTTTTCCACGAAAGCCTCGTTCTTTTTCTTGTAGTTGCCATACTGCTTCTCCATTGCCACGGACTTTATCTTGTCCATCTTCTCCTGCATTGTCTTCACGGCTTTTTCCTGGGTCATCAGCCCCTTGCTGCCCAGCACGGCTGTCGAGAAGCCGGCCATGAAGTTTTTCAGCGAAATGGACTGCGTTGAGTCGTTGCCGAACAGCTCGTGGTTGATGCCCGGCATCATCTGGTTGCTTATCTGCTGCCCTATCTGCAGTCCCGCGATGTATGCGTTCTTCTTCTTGTCGTCTCCTGCGTTCGCTCCCTCGTTGACACCTCTTAGGAAGTCTTCCATGTAGGCGGTGTCAACTCCGAGTCGCATCACGAGGTAATCCTTCAGTCCGTTTGTCTGTGCCATGCCCATGGCGTAGCTCAGCGTGTCGAGGTCTGTCTTAAGGTCGGCTTTAGGCGCCGAGTTGTTGCATGCCGTGAAAGACGCGGCTGCCATGGCTATTGCAGCCACGAAAGTTAATTTTTTCATTGTCTTTTATTTTATGTTTATCAATTGTTTCTCACTGTCTGTTCTGTATGTGCCGCTGTTGTCACAGCACGTTGAGCAGTTCCACGTCGAACACGAGTGCCGCGAACGGCGGAATGCTTGCTCCTGCGCCGCCCTCGCCGTATGCCAGTTTGTATGGTATGAAGAAGCGTGTCTTGCCGCCCTCTTTCATCAGCTGCAGCCCCTCTGTCCACCCCACTATAACTCCGTCAAGCGGGAACACTGCCGGCTCTCCGCGCTGCACGCTGGAGTCGAACACCGTGCCGTCGGTCAGGAAGCCCTCGTAGTGGCAGCGCACCTTGTCGCTTGCCTTTGGCTGTTTGCCGGTGCCTTCCTTGATGACTTTGTATTGCAGTCCGCTCGCCGTCGTCACCACGCCTTCCTTTCTGGCGTTCTCCGCGAGGAATTTCTCTCCCTCCGCCTTTGCCGCCTTTCCCTTCTCGGCGCGTTCCGCCTGCATTTTCTTCTCCTGCTCCGCGAAGTGTCCCTGCACTATTTGCTGCGCCTCGCTGTGCTTCATCTTGAGCGGTTTGTTCTCTATCACGTCCCTGACTGCGTCCGCGAAGTCGTCGATGCTCAGGCCTTCGATGTTCATCTGTGCCAGTTGCTGGCCGATGCCGAGGCCCAGGCCGTAGCTAAGTTTGTTCATTCTTTACGATTTAACTATATGAATTTATTACTATAATTTAGGTTGCAAAAGTAGTTATAAAATTCATTACATGCAAGCAAACCCCTGTTAATTATAATCATTTAGCACTCTTTATGTACGATATTTGAACATTTAATCATTGCTGACTGTTGTTTTATGTCACTTTTTTTGTACCTTTGCCGCCCCGTCCGTGGTTTCTGTGTGTGTTGGCATGGTGGCCCGGGGCAGGCAATACTTTTGTATATTGGTTATTCCACCGTACAACTTGAAAGCTGCGCGGCGTTTTTTTTACGCACAATGCAAAGGCAGTATTATCTGTATAAAATATTAAACCAAATTTAAAATCAAATGAGTAAACTAAGAACAAGTAAGACCAGGGCACTTGCGCTTTGCGTGTGGCTGTGCCTGTTTGGTCTGGTGAATTCACACGCCCAGGCTGCGCTCGACTTCTCGTCGCTCAGCGAGGAGAACCCGCAGTCGGGCATCTCGGTGACGGAGAAGTATGTTGAGGCGCTCAAGGATGGTGTGTGGAAGTCCATCTACACATACGAGGGGAAAAGATGGATGGCGCCATTCAGGAACGCGTATTTCCAGCAGTCGAACTCTGCGATTGACAAGAATGACTATCAGAGTTATCTCGTCTCCCCGGCGCTCACGCTCAGCGACATATCCGGCAACCAGCTCACGTTCGAGTATGAGGCTGCCCTGGTCAAGGGCGACGTGAAACTCGAGATGCTCATCATCGACAAAAATGGCGACACCAAGGCCACGATAGGCGAGATAGCCGGTGTCTTCGGCTCGCAGCCAGGCGACTGGAAGTCGTTCAGCGCGACGATTCCTTCAGACCTCGGAGGCATCGGCTTCATCGCCTTTGCCACGAAAGGGACAAAGGACAACCGCGCGCAGTTCAGGGTCAGGAACATCAACACCGTCGCGGGGGAACTGCCTGTGACCATCACCACGACACAGCAGGAGATAGACTTCGGCGATTTGAATGTGGGAGAACAGAGTTACCGCAAGGACATCAACGTGCTGATAGCCAACTTCAGCGGTAACCCGACAGCAAAACTGACGAGTGGAAACACCGACGAGTTCACCGTGCTTACCGACGAACTGAATCCCACTGGAGGAAAGATCGGCGTGTATTTCATGCCGAAGAGCAGGGGCGACAAGAACGCCACGCTGACGATAACGGCAGGGGATGCCACAGCAACAGTGACACTCAAGGGCAAGGCAACGGGCGGAGTGGCGCCGGACAACCCCACGGTGGAGCTCCTCGAGGATGAGTTCTTCTATCAGTTTGACGGCAACAAGCCATCGAAATGGCAGACGGAAGGCGACGTGACGAAACTCGAAGGCACCGACAGGTACAACTCTGACAGTGGCTTCGGGGTTGGGATTGAGACTGGCGGGGTCCCCGGTTTCCTGTCGCAGGAAATAGACCTCAGCGCCGCTGGCAAGAATGTTGAGGAAGGCGGCGAGCTGGAATGCCTCATACACTATTTCACCGAGAAGTCCGGCGTACCCGGCGGGCCGCTCGGGCTGGCTTATCATTGGCTGGACGAGAACGGCGACAACGTCCAAGGCGTGGAGGATGACTTCACGTTCAACCCCAACGTAACGTTTGGAAGGAACAAGGCCTGGGGCGAGTTGAAATTCAGAATGGTATGCCCGGCGGGTGCGGCAAAACTCGTGGCGAAGGTGCTGGTGGCGCCTAACAGCAAGGTGCGCATGGACGACTTCAGCGTGAAACGCCTGTCGAACAAGGACAAGACACCGCTCGTGGCAGTGCTGCCGCAGTACCGCACCATCGTGGGAGAGGTCGGAGTGCCGGTGGAATACACCGTGGTGATGCAGGGAATGCACCTTGCCGCCGACCAGGAGCCAAACTTCGGCGGGACAAACGCGGCCGACGTGCTGAAACTTGACGTGGAGAAACTGCCCAAGAGCGGAACGACGGAGGCAAAACTGACCGTGACACCGACAAAGAAGGGCGCGTTCGTGGGAAGCAACGCTTACTCGCTGAAATTCGGCGGGGCAGACCCGGAGAACACGGGAAGCCTCATGCTGATGGCCTACTTCAAGGCCGCCGGGACAACGCCGGCAATCGCCCTCAAGGATGGCACGCCGGTGCGCGAGATGAAGGCGGAGCCGGGAAAGACCGACGAGCAGACCGTGGAGTTCGACATAAACGATGTGATAACGAGCGTTGACCTCGCCGTCGTGCAGGAGGAACCGGGCATATTCACCATCGACAAGTCGCAGTTCTACTATTCGCAGGCTGTGGAGAAACTTTACCAGGGCCCGGTTAAGATTACGTTCAAACCAAGGAAAGCCGGGGAATACAACGCCACGCTGATGCTGACGAGCGTCCTGGCCGACACGCTGCGCATACCGCTGAGGGGCGTGTGCAAGGCTGCTCCGGCAGGAGGGATGGCAGAGGAGTTCAGCGCAGACCAGACCATGGACCCGCGCTTCACCGGCGAGGCATGGAGAAATTTCCACAAGTTCGACCTCGGCTACTGGAAACTCGATGGAAAGTGGAACGCTGCAAACAGCGTTACCGTGAACAAGGACGGCACACTCTATCTCGATGAGATAATTGCAAACGGGGTGAACACCGTGACGATGACACCTGCGGCAAGTGCCGCTGACTGCAAGGCGCAGTACTCTATTGACGGAGGTGGACACTGGACTGATGCCGCATCGGCCGACGCGGAGGGCACTTTCGCCATCGGCACCCACCGCCCGACATTCATACGCTTCGTGGCAGGGAAGGAGGTTGCCGTCAATTCCGTGTTGCTCGACGCAAACAAGGCAGCCGACCGCCAGCAGTTCACAAAGATTGAGGATGCCATGATCAAGTCAGCCGACGACGGCGCGCTGGCTGTTGTCAACGAGACGTTCGACAACCTGCGCCACACGCGCGTGCTTGGCCTCGGCGGATGGCAGAACATCACGGTGAGGGGCGAGCGCCCGTTCTACGCATGGCATCAGAAGAATGCCGGGCAGACGGAGGTGGAGAACGAGGTGGCACAGATCTCGTTCTTCCGCTGGGGCACTGACGATAACCGCGAACACGAGACGTGGCTCATTTCGCCGACACTCTCGTACAAGGATGCCGGCAGCAAGGTGGTGACGTTCAGCCTGCGCTTCAACAACCCGACGCAGGACGGGCAGGAGGCGTTCGGCCTATACGTCATAACCGAGAAGGAAGGCCAGGCAAAGGCACACTACCTCAATCTCGTGGACTATGTTCCCGAGGGCGTCACCGTTGAACCGGAAACGTGGTACGACTACCGCATAGACCTCTCGGAAATCGAGGGACTGGACATAGACGACAAATTCCACGTGGCATACTCGTTCTACAGTCCGGTGGGAGGAAACGCGACATCGCTCAATTTCATGTTGGACGACTTCACGTTCGGACGCACCGACCTGCCCGTGATCACCGCCGACAGGAACATGCTCAATTTCTTCTTCCGCACAGGAATAGGCACTGACCCGCAGACGCTGAGCATCACGACGGAGCGCGCATACGCACCCGTCACAATCACGCTCGTGCCGTCAATGATGGGCGCGTTCTTCAAATACAACACCGCGAAGCTGCCGGCGGAAGGCGGAGACATCGCGATTGGTTACAAGAGCGACGACCCGACGACACGCGCCGCAGCGCTCATGATACAGACACGCGGCGCAGCACCGCTTATGGTGAAGTTGCTCGCGCAACTTGAGGGAACAACCGGCATCGGCGACGCACGCGTCGACGCCAACGGCGCACCGGTGCCCGTGGTCACGGCAGACGGCATACGCGTGAGCGGCAGCTACAAGGCGTTCCGCATCTTCTCTGCCGCAGGACAACTGCTGAAGCAGGGCGGCAGCCGCGAGAACATCAGCACCGCAGGCCTCAGCTGTGGCGTGGTGATACTCCAGCTCGTCACTGACGAGGGAACAAAGTCGTTCGCCATACAGGTGAGATAAAAGTCTGCCGGACATGCCGGCGACACAAAATGCAATGCCCGGGCGCGCAAGCACCCGGGCATTGCCGCATAATGTAAACCCCAATCGGCCAATGGAGATTTCGCAAAGCAAAAAGTAGGGACTTACGCCCTGTAAGTCCGCACTCTGCACAGTAATATTGCAGGCATTGCCGTGAAATAATGCGGTGGTTTGCTTGCAACTGACAAATTTTATCGCTATTTTTGCAAACGGAAAAACATGCGGCATGGTGTCGGGCGTAATGCAGCCGGCATTCCATGCCGTGTAACTAAACTATGAAGATATGAAGAAAATTGTTGTATTGACAGGTGCGGGAATGTCGGTGGAGAGCGGGCTCAGCACTTTCCGCTCGGAGAACGGACTGTGGGAGAACCACCCGGTGTCGCGCGTGGCGACACACGAGGCATGGGAGACGGACCCGGAGTATGTGAACGGCTTCTACAACATGCTGCGGACCAAATATGCCGACGTGAAGCCCAACAGGGGGCACCTGCTCGTGGCGAGGCTCGAGGAGAAGTATGACGTGACGGTCGTCACGCAGAACGTTGACAACCTCCACGAGGCTGCCGGCAGCACGAAGGTGATACACCTGCACGGCGAACTGATGAAGGCTTGCTCGAGCCGCGACGTGGAGGACACGCGGTGCCATGTCCGTCTCGGCGGCGACAGGCTGGAGATAAAGCCCGGCGAGCTGGCTGCCGACGGGTCGCTGCTGCGCCCCTACATCGTGTTCTTCGGCGAGGCGGTGCCCAACATCAGCGTGGCGGCGGAGCGTGTCGCAGATGCCGACATCATGATAATAATAGGCACGTCGATGGTGGTGTATCCAGCCGCAGGCCTCGTGGGCTACGCGCCCCACGGCACACCGGTCTGGCTGATAGACCCCAACGAGGTGATGGGCAGCGTGAGGGGCAGCTTCACGCATATAAAGAAAGGCGCGTCGGCAGGCATGGAGGAACTGTTCGCCGGACTGATGAAATAGAATGAAACGATAACAAGATAAATAAAATGAACGAAAAAGAGAAAACACAACTTCCCGACAATGCGTTCCGGGAACTGAAAGAGGGTGAGGAGTATGAACCGGTAATGAGCCCCGACCGGCAATATCCGGAGGTCAACGCGTGGAGCGTCACATGGGGCATCGTGATGGCGGTGCTGTTCTCGGCTGCCGCAGCCTATCTCGGGCTGAAGGTGGGGCAGGTGTTCGAGGCGGCGATACCCATCGCCATCATCGCCGTGGGTGTCAGCACGGCAGCCAAGCGCAAGAAAGGCTTGGGCGAGAACGTCATCATACAGAGCATCGGCGCTTGCTCGGGCGCGGTAGTGGCGGGCGCGATATTCACGCTGCCGGCAATATACATCCTGCAGGCCAAGTACGGCGACGCCATGAGCGCGTCGTTCCTCAAGGTGTTCTTCGCGTCGCTCCTCGGCGGAATACTGGGCATACTGTTCCTCATCCCGTTCCGCAAGTACTTCGTGAAGGACATGCACGGCAAGTATCCTTTCCCCGAGGCCACGGCGACGACGCAGGTGCTCGTCAGCGGCGAGAAGGGCGGGTCGCAGGCCAAGCCGCTGCTGCTTGCCGGCATCATCGGCGGTCTCTACGACTTCATCGTGAGCACCTTCGGCTGGTGGAACGAGAATTTCACCACGCGCGTGATAGGATGGGGCGAGACACTGGCAGACAAGGCCAAGATCGTCTTCAAGGTGAACACCGGCGCGGCAGTGCTCGGACTGGGTTTCATCATCGGACTTAAATACTCATTTATAATATGCCTCGGCTCGCTCGCGGTGTGGTGGATCATCGTGCCGGGCATGGCACTGCTGTTCCCCGACACCATCCTCAACCAGTGGGACCCGACGATAACGACCGCCGTTGGCAGCATGTCGCCAGAGGATATATTCAAGGCCTACGGCAAGAGCATCGGCATCGGCGGCATTGCCATGTCGGGCGTGATAGGCATCATCAAGAGCTGGCCGATAATCAAGGCTGCCGTGATGCGCCTCAACCCGAAGAACGCAGCCGGCGCAGCGGCACACAGCGAGAGTGACAAGGCTGCCGCAGGCGTGGCAGAGCGGCGCACCGACCGCGACCTGCCGTTCAAGATAATCGCCGTGGGCACGGTGATAACGCTCATCGTGACGTTCATATTCTTCTGGCTCGGTGTCATGGACAACCTCCTGTTCGCCGTGGTGGGCATACTGCTCGTCGCCGTCATCGCCTTCCTGTTCACCACCGTGGCGGCCAACGCCATTGCCATCGTCGGCTCGAACCCGGTTTCCGGCATGACGCTGATGACCCTCATACTCGCCTCGGTGGTTATGGTTGCCGTGGGGATGAAAGGCCCCGGCGGAATGCTTGCGGCACTGATAATGGGCGGCGTGGTGTGCACGGCCCTGTCGGTGGCGGGCTCATTCATCACCGACCTCAAGATTGGTTACTGGCTGGGAACGACGCCGAGGAAGCAGGAGACGTGGAAATTCCTCGGCACGCTGGTGTCGGCGGCAACGGTCGGCGGAGTGATGATAGTGCTCAACCAGACCTACAACTTCGCCTCCGGCGAGCTCGCAGCACCGCAGGCCAACGCCATGGCGGCGGTGATAGAGCCGCTCATGAGCGGTGTCGGCGCGCCGTGGGTGCTTTACGCCATAGGTGCGGCAATAGCCGTAATCCTCACGTTCTGCAAGATACCGGCACTGCCGTTCGCACTCGGAATGTTCATCCCCATACAGCTCAACATCCCGCTCCTCGTTGGTGGCGCCGTGAACTGGTTTGTGACGACACGCTCGAAGGATGCCGAGGCAAACAGGGAGCGCGGCGAGAAGGGCACCCTCATCGCGTCGGGCTTCATCGCCGGCGGCGCGCTGATGGGCGTGGTGAGCGCGCTGATGCGCTTTGCCGGAGTCAACCTGCTCAACGATGAGTGGCTGCAGAACTCCTTGTCGCAGGTCCTGTCGCTCGTGGCATACGTATGCCTGATAACCTATTTCGTCCTGGCAACGAGGAAATCGAGGAAATGAAAACGGCGCGGATGACCGCATTTCCCCGTATCGCCGGGGACTTGCGGCATCGCCGCCGCAACGGAAAAGGAATGACAGACAATGGATGACAAGCAGATAAGGAAGTATATTTCTGACGTGTTGCTGCGCCGTAGCATAACCCCGACGCCGACACGCGTCCGCATCTTGCGGCAGATGTACCGTGGAAACGAGATGGTGTCGCTGCCGGAGCTGGAGTCCCTGCTGCCGTCTGTTGACAAGAGCACCATATTTCGCACGCTAAACCTTTTACTTTCCCACGGACTGATACATGCCGTCGACGACGGCAGCGGCTCGGTGAAGTATAACGTATGCCCGGAGGACTGCGAGTGTGAGAACGTTGTCGATGACGAGCACACGCATTTCTACTGCACCAGTTGTCACCGGGCGTTCTGCCTGACGGGCATCCACGTTCCCGTCGTCAAACTGCCCGAAGGCTTCATCCTGCACAGCATAAACTATGTGATCAAGGGCCTCTGTCCCGAGTGCAGAATGAAGCAGGAGCGCCGGTAGCCGCCGTCCGCGACGCGCATTGCCGCGACCTGCGGTGCAGTTGGTGTCCTTCCATAACGCAAACACGAGGGTGTGTCAAAACACCCAATATGAAAATATTAAACTCGTTGTGTGTCCAT
>URLI01000046.1 GCA_900548585.1 uncultured Prevotella sp.
GTATGTCGCTTATTATCCTGAACGAAACGAACGGCACGCCATAGACATGGCATGTCTGTGCTATCGAGCAGCTCTCCATGTCCACCGCCATAGCCTCGGGGAAGTGCCCGAGTATGTCGCGCATCTTCTCCTTCGAGTCCACAAACCAGTCGCCGGTGACGGTCAGTCCGGCATGTATGCGCGGCAGTCCGTGCCCTAAGGAATTGAGTGCAAGAGCCTTGTCTATGAGTTCCGTGGGCGCGGCATAGCGCGCCGGCATACCCATTATCTGTCCGAGCTCGCATTCCTTGCCGCAGTAGGCATCGTGATAAGCGCACTCCCGGGCCACCACCACCTCGGTAATGTTAAGGTCGGCAGACGCTCCTCCAGCCACTCCCGTTGATATTACAAGCTCCGGGGCGAAACCGGCAATCATTTCTGCCGCGCCCACCGCCGAGTTAACCTTTCCTATACCGCACTGTTCGATGACAACCTCGTTGCCGCCGATGCTGCCTGTGTAGAACTCCCGTGCGCCCTTTCCATCTATCTTTTCGCCATCGAGGAGAGCGCGCAGTTGCCGCAGTTCCTTCTCCATAGCCACAATAATTCCAATCCTCATAATGCCAAACTTTTCTGCAAAGTTACTGTTTTTTTCACTCACCGGTACATTATATCAAAAAAAATATATAATTTTGCAGTCAGAACATACATATATCAATTATCGAACACGATGAAAACCCTGAAACAATACCTGCCCGACATCATGGTCGTGGTGCTGTTTGTGATAATCTCGTTTGCATATTTCTTCCCGGCAGACATTGAGGGAAGGATCCTTTACCGGCACGACTCCTCCGCAGGAAAGGGACTGGGGCGCGAACTGACTGAATATTACGAGCAGACCGGTGAGCACTCACGGTGGACAAACTCTGCCTTCAGCGGTATGCCAACCTACCAGATTGCACCGTCATACGGCAGCACCGACGGGCTGAACCAGGCCATAAACGCCTACCACCTTTGGCTGCCGGAGAACGTGTGGCTCATCTTCTCCTACCTGCTGGGCTTCTACATATTGCTCCGCGCATTCGATTTCCGCCAGTGGATGGCAGCGCTCGGGGCTGTGATGTGGGCATTCAGCAGTTATTTCCTCATCATCATCGCCGCAGGACACCTGTGGAAGGTGATGGCGCTGGCCTACCTGCCGCCGATGATTGCCGGCGTGGTGCTGGCATACCGGGGCAAACTGCTGCCGGGATTCATAGTCACGGCGATATTCACGGCGTTTGAGGTCAAGGCGAACCACGTGCAGATGACATACTACTACCTGTTCATCATCGCATTCCTCGTCATCGCATTCCTCGTTGAGGCAATACGGCGGAAACAACTAAAGACATTCCTTAAAGCCACGGCGGTGTGCGTCGCCGGCGCGGCGATCGGCATATCGATAAACCTGTCGAACCTGTACCACACATGGCAATACCAGAAGGAGTCGATGCGCGGCAAGACAGAGCTCAACAAGGGGAACACCGCCGACCAGACAGACAGCGGCCTCGGGCGCGAATACATCACGCAGTGGAGCTACGGCACCGGCGAGACGTGGACGCTGCTGATACCGAACACCAAGGGCGGCGCAAGCATTCCGCTGGCACAGAACAAGACGGCGATGGAGAAGGCCAACCCGGATTATGCGCAAATATACAATCAGATGGGGCAATACTGGGGCGAGCAGCCAGGCACGAGCGGCCCTGTTTATGTGGGAGCCTTCGTGATAATGCTGTTCTTGTTAGGACTGTTCATCGTCAAGGGACCGGTGAAATGGGCACTGCTGGCAGCCACCGTGCTGTCAATCATGCTGTCGTGGGGACACAATTTCATGCCGCTCACGGATTTCTTCATAGACTACTTCCCGATGTACTCAAAATTCCGAACGGTGGCGTCGATACTTGTCATCGCCGAGTTCACGATACCGCTGCTGGCAATGCTGGCACTGAAAAAAGTGGCTGACGAGCCGGAACTGCTCAAAAGGAAGGCGAAATGGGTTTACGTCAGCTTCGGACTCACCGCAGGAGCGTGCGCCATGTTCGCCATCGCGCCCACCCTGTTCTTCAGCGACTTCATCTCCTCGGCAGAGATGAACGCCCTGTCGCAGTTCCCCGCCGACGTACTCTCCTCGCTGCTTCCCAACATAAGGGAGATGCGCGAGGCCATGTTCACCTCCGACTGCTGGCGCTCGTTCTTCATCATCGTGGTGGGCACGCTGGTGCTGCTGCTGTTCAAGTCAAGGAAAATCGGCGTATCAACGATGACGTTCACCCTGCTCGCGCTGTGCCTAATAGACCTGTGGCAGATTGACAAGCGGTATCTCAACGACGGCATGTTCGTCAGCGCGTGGGAGCGCGAGGCGCCGATTGAGATGACCAAGACCGACGAGCAGATACTAAGCGACAAGACATCGCTGGGCAATTTCCGCGTGCTCAACTTCGCCACCAACACCTTCAACGAGAACAACACCTCGTACTACCACAAGAGCATCGGCGGATACCACCCAGCGAAACTGCGCCGCTACCAGGAACTCATCGAGGAATACATCGCGCCGCAGATGGCAGTCACCGCCCCGTCAATCGCCGACGCTATGGGCGACATGACGAAACTCAACGGCGACAGCCTCTTCCCGGTGCTGAACATGCTCAACACCCGGTATTTCATCATGCCGCTGCAAGGGGGGCAGACCGCACCCGTGAAAAACCCATACGGCTACGGCAACGGCTGGTTCGTTGACAGGATAACCTATGCCGCCAACGCAAACAGCGAGCTGGAAAGCATCAGAAAGACCGCGCTGCGCCACGAGGCCGTGGCAGACAGGAAGTTCGAGAAAATACTGGGACAGTCAAAGGAACAGACAGGCGAGGCAACCGTCACGCTTACGTCATACAAGCCGAACCATCTCACATACGACGTGAGCTCGGCAACAGGCGGCATCGTGGTGTTCTCAGAGATTTACTACCCGGGATGGACGGCCACGATCGACGGCAAGCCCGCCGAGGTGGGACGCGCCGACTATGTGCTGCGCGCGCTGCAGATGCCGGCGGGCAGCCACAAGGTGGAGCTGATGTTCTACCCGAAATCGGTCAACAGCACCGAGACCGTGGCATACACCGCCTACGCACTGCTGTTCGTGGCAATATGCGCCGGGGCATTCTTCGAGAGGAAAAAACGCAGGAGGAAGGAAATAAACAACTGAAATGTTTGGCAGTGAGAATAAAAAGTGGTAACTTTGCAGCCGATTTTCAAAACATAATTAATTAACTCACAACAATTCGCTATGTATTTAGACAAAGCCAAGAAAGAAGAGATCTTTGGACAATACGGAAAGTCGAACACTGATACTGGCTCACCCGAGAGTCAGGTAGCATTGTTTTCATACCGTATTTCCCACTTGACGGAACACCTGAAGCAGCACCGTAAAGATCATACTACCGCACGCTCGCTGATGAAGATGGTAGGAAAACGCCGTGCTTTGCTCGATTATCTGAAAGACCGCGACATCGAACGCTACCGCGCAATCATCAAGTCGCTCGGACTGCGCCGATAATCGCAATACAGCAAACACGCGGCAAGGCTTCACAGGAAAACCCGCTCTCCAACATGGAAAGCGGGATTTTTCATGCCCATGCCCAAAGCGATTAAACCCAAACCGGTCATTACGCAACCGGCTACAATCAGTTCCGGTTCCAATGACCGGTTTGGGTCAAAGACGGGAAGGCACAGGTCTCTAAAACCGGTATGTCAGCCCTCCGTTAAACTCAAAGGTGCGGGTATGCACATCATCGTAGTAACGGTAATGGGTGTCGCGCACGAAAGAAGACCAGGAGAGCTCGATGCCGAGATTGCCGCGCAGGCGGAACGTCATGCGCGGGTTGATGACAAGCAGCTGAGCATTGCCACGGTCGCCCTGTGCGTTGACAAAGAGAGGGTCTATGTTTTCCAGGTCCTTGCCCTCGTATCCCTTCCATGTGTAGATGCGGTAATAGTCGAGGTTGAGCAGGAACTTGCCGATACGCTCGAACTCAAGTATTGTGTTGCTCTTGAAACTATACCCCGAGCCCATGTTGTAGTCGCGGTCTATCACGTTGTAGTAGTCGCTCTTTGTGCCGCCAAGGACTATTACGTCCATGAACACGCGCTGCTCCATATGCTTCATGTTGCCCACCTTCTGGAAGCGGTATATCAGCCCGGGGCCGAACGCGGCAGCCTCCGAGATGCGGTATGGCGTGAGCGACGTGCCGTCCTTCACCGGCTTGGAGTCGTAGTAGTTGAAATGCTGGAATATTCCGAACTCCGTATCCATGTGTTTCCCGGCATACACCGGCGCGCTCCACAGCCTGCCGAGGAGGTGCATCCCGTTTATAAGAGGCTGGTTAGGAGACAGCCCGACGGTGATGCTCGCCGAGAAATAGTCGTAAGGCTTGTTTTCCTCCTCGTTGAAAGGGTCGCCATAGTCCAGGAACAGATTGACGTAAGGATTATGCTCTCCACGGAACAGTCCGCCGTCGTCAGCCAGATAGCGCGAGCCCACGGTGATGTCGAACTCAACCGGGAACCGCACATAGTCGTGATACAGGTAATAGTCGCCGCGCACACGCGTCGCGTCACCATCGATGATGCGGTTGAGGCCCTGCATAGGGTTCACCAAAGCGGCGGCAAACTCACGCAGGAAACGGCGCATGCCGTGCGTGCGGTCGTTGAGTATCAGCGCGGAAATGCGGTGGGTTATCTCGCCTATGCAGACACCCCCGAAGGAAGTGGCAATGAGGTCGTTGATTGCGGGAGGCTCAACCTCGCCGGCCATTTCCCACATAAGACTTCCGCCGACGGCGTATGGAACGGACTCCCAGAAATTGAGATTGTTGCTGCGCGCCGAGTTGAAGTAAAGGCTGCCGTGGTAAGGGTGGGCAAACAGGTTGGTTGAGAACTGGTCGTTGTCCCACACGAAAGCGTTCTTGAAATTGTCGCCAAGCGACTTGAAGTTCACCTTTGCAAAGTCCTCGTTCAGCACGAACCTGTCGAAACAATGCACAAGGACGTTTACGCCGGTGGCCTCGGCAGCCGCTGCCCAGAAACGTTTGCGCCGGCGCCATGGAGCATCGCAGGCAAAGGCATCAAGAGAATCAACGGGCATCCTGCGGCGCAGCGCTTTCTCGATGAACGGCAAGCGGTCGCTCCTCCTGTCATATTTGAAAGTAAGCCCCACAGCCCCGTAAAACTTATGCCCGTAGTCGCGGTTGCTGCCGTAGTGCCGTGCGTCACCGTATCCCAGAGAGGCGAACGCTCCCACTCTGGGCGTTATACTGTAATCCAAATTGGCATTAACTTGCAGGGAATAGAGGCGCTCCGGCTTGTTGTTTGTGTTCCTCTCAAAATTCTCTATATGGTAAAATCCCACGTCGCCGCTGAGCGACCACCGCCTGCCCAACGGGAAATACTGTCCCAGGCGGTAGAACAACGCGCCGGAGAAACCGTCATCCAATCCCAGATAGTGCGTGCCGAACCCCACTATGCTGTAAGTGCTGCGGTTGCGGAAACGCAGTGCCACATTGAACTTCGACGTGTTTCCAAGAAAGAACATGAAGTCTATGCGTGTCAGCGGGTTGATGTTCACTAGCCCGATCTTGCTGGCCACGGTGTCGCGCGTATAGTTGAATAAGCCGACCTGCACGCCGCGCGGATGTTTGACGGCAACGTTGATCAGTCCGATTTGCGAGCCGTTCAGCGTGTCGGCATAGTTGTAACCACTCACCTGCAAACCGCTCATCACGCCAGACGACACATTTGTCAGCAACGACAACTGCATGCCGCGCCTCACGCCGGCCGACACATTGCTCACGCCACCAATCTGGATGCCGCTGAAAGGAGTGGCAGACGCGTTGCTCAGCGCCGCAAACTGTATGCCGTTGGCACGTGCAGTGATGTTGGAAATCACCGCCATCTGCAAGCCGCGCATCTCGCCGCCCACCCCATTGACGAGGCCGGACACCTGGACACCGCGCATGTTTCCAATAGTGGAGGCCCACAGACCGCCGATGCTGACACCGCGAATGTCACGCATGGCGACAGACTCGATGAGTCCCAACTGGAAGCCACGCAGCGAATCGACATTGGTGAAAAGTCCTAACCCAAAGCCACTCACGAGACACGAGTCGGCTGCGTAGCGGCGATGACCGAACGCAACATTTGGAGGCCGGTGTATCTGGGAAAACGCTGTTGAAGCGCAAATAGCAAACAGTAGAGCAATGGAAAGGTGTCTGCGCATAATATATAAAAATTAAGGATACGCCTGCAAAATTAATAAAAAATCTCATACCCACGCACACTGGCGGTGCAAAATCATGCAGAAAGGGATGGCAAATTGCCTTTACGGCCTCGTTCCCACCAGCAGGAAGCCGGCATTCCAACACGGCGGCGGCAAAAAAAAGCGCCGCCAGACGGCTGTTTGCGAATTATTCATTATCTTTGCATGCAGTGATGGATTGCAAGATTATCTACAAGGAGGAGCTTGACTCAACCAACGACTTCCTGCGGGGATATGACGGCGGCGAGGACATGACCGTGGTGTGGGCCGGTTTCCAGACGGCAGGACGCGGACAGGGAGCGAACCACTGGGAAAGCGAGCCGGGCAAGAACCTTACCTTCAGCATGAGAATACGCCCGGCCGGCATACCTGCCAGCGGACAATACATAATATCCATGCTCGTGGCTGTGGCGACAAGCGAGTATCTCGCGCGCACGCTGAATTGCGAGGTTCAGGTGAAATGGCCAAACGACATATACATCGGCGACAGGAAAATCGCCGGGATACTGATAGAGAACCGTCTCGCGGGCCGTCACATCAAGGACTGCATCATAGGCATAGGGCTGAACGTGAACCAAAAGGTGTTCCGAAGCGATGCGCCAAACCCCGTGTCAATGGTTCAGGTCGACGGAACCGAGCGTGACTGCGGAGAAGTGCTGCGGGCGCTTACAGACTGCTGCTCTCGCTACATCGAGGACTTCGATGCCATTGACATACGCCGCCGTTACCGCAGCATACTGTACCGCCGCACCGGCTTCCACGGATACCGTGATGCCTCCGGGCGGTTCAGCGCGGAAATAGCGGGCGTGGAGGATGACGGCCACATCGTCCTGCGCGACACCGCCGGGCGATGCCGGCGCTATGCCTTCAAGGAAGTGGCGTTTGTGACGGATTGGGATAGTAGCCATGGTAATACCATCGATACCAGTAGTCTTATCGATACTGACAATCATAAATAATTGAAAAACAATAAAACCAAAGATATGGCAAGATTCAAACGTATTCTATTGAAACTCTCGGGCGAGAGCCTGATGGGCAGCCAGCAGTATGGCATCGACCCGGAGCGACTCGGCGACTATGCACGCCAGATAAAGGAAATCCACGACATGGGCGTGCAGATAGGCATCGTGATCGGCGGCGGCAACATCTTCCGTGGCGTGAGCGGCGCGCAGAAGGGGTTCGACCGCGTGAAGGGCGACCAGATGGGAATGCTGGCAACGGTGGTCAACTCGCTCGCACTGAGCAGCGCGCTCGATGCCGAGGGGGTGAGGAACAAGGTGCTGACGGCGATACGCATGGAGCCGATAGGCGAGTTCTACACCAAGTGGCGCGCCATAGAAGCGATGGAGCAAGGCTGCGTGTGCATATTCTCGGCGGGCACCGGCTCGCCATATTTCACCACGGACACCGGCTCGTCGCTGCGCGGACTGGAGATTGAGGCCGACGTGATGCTCAAAGGCACGCGCGTGGACGGCGTATATACCGCCGACCCGGAGAAAGACCCGTCGGCGGTGAAGTTCACCGACATAACATACGACGAGGTGCTCGCACGGGGACTGAAGGTCATGGACCTCACGGCAATCTGCATGTGCAACGACAACAACCTGCCGATATACGTTTTCAACATGGACGTGGTGGGAAACCTGAAGAAAGTGATCGGGGGCGAGGAAATCGGCACGCTCGTGCATCACTGACAACACGCCTGCGCGCTGTCACCACATTGGGCGGCGGGGGGACGGCCTCCCTCCCACCCGGCATGACCGTCGGTATGCACTGGCTTCGCAACTGGCCACGGCACAGTCCGCCACAAGCAACGGAATGGAAACCAAATTCGCCGTGTTTGGTGAGCAAATTCGCCGTGTTTGGTGAGCAAATTCGGCGTGTTTGGTGAGTAAACTCGGCGTGTTTGGTCTGCGGCAAGGCACAAGCGGGGAGCTCGGTGGCAATCAGCGGAAGCGTTGAATGCCGGGGACGGGGAGTGGCTGGCAAGCGTCAGTCATTCCCCGCCAGCCTCTGTGAAATCTACGTATTCCCCTTCTCCTTCCTTGAATATCTTGCGGTTTGCCTGCTCCGGGGGGCGCGCGTCAATCACGCCGCTCGTGTTGCCGTATGTCCCGCCGTTGCGCCTGCGCCCGCGCCCGCCGTGACGTGCCTTTCCGGCATCAGCCCCGAACGACCGCAAGAACCTCCTGGCCTTCCTATACATGAGGAAGAGCATCAATGCTGCGGCGACAATGATGATGAGGCCGAGCGTAAGTATGAAATTAAGAAAACTCCCCATACTCCTTTCATTTATTTCCTTCCGCGCATCCACACCGCCAGGGACAGCGCCACATACCACGCGATAACCACGGTCAGCCCCAACAGGCCGAGGAAAGCTATCAGCGGTATGCTTGTCAGTATGAAAACATACCTCAGCTCGTTGCCCTTCCATCCCCAGTGCTTGAACTTGAGTGCGAACATGGGCAGTTCGGCAACCAGCAGCACGCACGACAGCAGTATCATGGCGAGCACAGCAAGCACCGTCCACTCATGGCTCTCCAGCAGTGTCCCCGCACCGGTTATCAGCGATGCCCAGAACAGTGCGTTGGCAGGTGTCGGCAGCCCTATGAACCCCATTGCCTGACGCTCGTCAAGGTTGAACTTGGCAAGGCGCAGGGCCGAGAATGCCGCCATGAGGAACGCCGAGTAAGGCAACACCGGGCGCAACGGCTCGAGCATCTCTGGGTAACTGAGTGTTGACAGCAGCGTGAAGACCATCGTTGACGGCGCCATGCCGAACGTGATGTCGTCGGCGAGCGAGTCAAGTTCCTTCCCGATGGGCGAGCTGACGCCGAGAATGCGTGCCGACATGCCGTCGAAGAAGTCGAACACCGCCCCTGTGACGATGAAGAGCAACGCCATCCGGTAGTTTCCTCCGAAGGCGTATGCCGTTGCGATGCAACCGCTGACGAGGTTGCAGCACGTTATCGAGTTAGGGATGTTGCGCGTTATGATATTTGCCATATTGATTTGCCCTGTTGTTTACTGTGTTGCGGCCGGCGCCCCGCCATGCCGCGAATGCCAGCCTTGGTAGGAGCGTCCCGGCAAGGCAGGCTCACAGCCTCGCTATAACCGTCTGGTCGCCCGTCGTGGCCTGGTTCATCCTGACGCACACCTCGCAGTCTGTCGGGAGAAAGACGTCAACGCGCGAGCCGAGTTTTATGAATCCCATGTGCTCGTCGATGTAGCAGTCCTCGCCCTCCTTGGCGTAGGTCACGATGCGCCGCGCCATAGCCCCGGCAACCTGCCGCACCAGCACCTCGCGGCCGTCATCCATCTCTATCAGCGTGTCGGCGCGCTCGTTCTCCTCGCTGGCCTTCGGCAGCCATGCCTTGTGGTAATTCCCGTCGAAATGCTTCACATACTTCACCCGCCCGTCAACGGGAAACCAGTTGGCATGAACGTTCAGCGGGCTCATGAATATGCTTATCATCATCCGCATGTCATGGAAGTAGGTGTCCTCCTCGGTCTCCTCTATCACGACCACCCTGCCGTCTGCCGGCGCGACGACAATGCCCTCGGTGTCGCCGTTGAAGTAACGCTTCGGGCAGCGGTAGAAGTTGACCGTCACAAGGTAAACGGCACCGGCAATGACCGAGAAAATCCAGAATGGTATTTTAGTGTCGAACGCCCGCCACAGTATGACGCCCACGGCGATGATCACAAACCCGCCTATCAACAGCGTGTCAGTGCCTTCACGGTGCAGCCTGACGTTCTTTAGTTTTTTAATTCTCTTTCCCATATTGCGTATATGCGCGGAATGCGGCTGCAAAGTTACGAAATATTATTTAATTGTGGTAACTTTTGGATGATTTTTGTTTGGAGGAATGGATTAAAAAGCGTAACTTTGACGCTCGAAACCATAACGTGACCACATTCAATGGAAGACTTCATACATCTGCACGTTCACACATACTATTCAATACTTGACGGCCAGTCGAAGATAAAGAACCTGGTGGACAAGGCGATCGCCGACGGCCAGAGGGGCATGGCGATAACCGACCACGGCGACATGTTCGGCATCAAGGAGTTCCACGACTATGTGGCCGGGGTGAACAAGAGCCGCATGAAGGAGGGGCTCGAGCCGTTCAAGCCCATATTCGGCTGCGAGATGTATGTGGCAAGGGGCGAGGGCAAGGACAGTAAGGCACTTGAGGTTGACCGTGGAGGCTACCACCTCATCGTGCTTGCCAAGAACGAGAACGGCTACCGCAACCTCATAAAACTTGTCAGCAACGCGTGGATTGACGGATACTACTACCGTCCGCGAACCGACCGCGCCGACCTCGAGCGATACCACGGGGACCTCATCGTATGCTCGGCGTGCATCGCCGGCGAGGTGCCGTCGAAGATTCTCCGCGACGACATAGCAGGGGCGCGCGAGGCGATTGAATGGCACAAGCGGGTGTTCGGCGACGACTATTACCTCGAGCTTCAGCGGCACGAGGTGAAAGACCCGTCTGTAAGGGCAAACCGCGAGACATTCCCACTGCAGCAGAAGGCCAACAGGGTGATGATGGAGCTCGCGCAGGAGTATGGCATAAAGGTGATCTGCACGAACGACGCCCACTTCGTTGACAAGGAGAACGCCGAGGCGCACGACCACCTGCTCTGCCTGTCAACAGGCAAGGACATCGACGACCCGACGCGAATGCTCTACTCCAAGCAGGAGTGGTTCAAGACGAAGGAGGAGATGTGGGACATTTTCAGCGACGTGCCGCAGGCAATGGCAAACACCATCGAGATCCTCGACAAGGTGGAGACCTACAACCTCGACAACGACCCGATAATGCCGTTCTTCCCCATTCCGGAGGACTTCGGGACAGAGGAGGAGTGGCGCAGGAAATTCACGGAGCGGCAACTGTACGACGAGTTCACGTCTGACGAGAACGGCGAGAACCAGCTGCCGCCGGACGAGGGAGCGAGGAAGATTGCGAAACTCGGCGGGTATGACAAACTATACCGCATAAAGTTCGAGGCGGACTACCTTGCGGAACTTGCATACGCAGGGGCGAAGTCGAAGTATGGCGACCCCGTGCCTGCCGATGTCGCCGAGCGCGTGAACTACGAGCTGCACATCATGAAGACGATGGGCTTCCCGGGATATTTCCTCATCGTGCAGGACTTCATCAACTCGGCGCGCAACAAGCTCGGCGTCATGGTGGGGCCGGGACGCGGCTCGGCGGCAGGCAGCGTGGTGGCATACTGCCTCGGCATCACCAAGATCAACCCACTGAAATATGACCTACTGTTCGAGCGTTTCCTCAATCCTGACCGCATATCGCTGCCTGACATAGACACCGACTTCGACGACGACGGGCGTGGAAGGGTGCTGAAGTGGGTGATGGACAAGTACGGCCACGAGAACTGCGCGCACATTATCACATACAGCTCGATGGCGACGAAGAACTCGCTGAAGGACGTGGCGCGCGTGGAGAAGGTGCCGCTGAACATAGCAAACGCGCTGTGCAAGGCCATACCGGACCGGCTGCCGGACGGCATGAAGATGAACCTGCCGAACGCGATAAAATGCACGCCGGAGCTGAGGGAGGCGGAGGTGTCGCAGGACGAGAGCCTGAGAAACACCATAAAATATGCCAAGATGCTCGAGGGAACGGTGCGCGGGACGGGAATACATGCCTGCGGTTTCATCATCTGCCGCGACCCGATAAGCGACCATGTGCCTGTTTCCACCGCCGACGACCCGGACTTCAGGGACACCAAGACAAACTGCACGCAGTATGACGGGCATGTGATTGAATCGACGGGACTGATAAAGATGGACTTCCTCGGGCTGAAAACGCTGTCGGAGCTAAAGGAGGCGGTGGCCAACGTCAAGCAGACGCGCGGCATAGACATCGACCTCGACAACATCCCAATCGACGACCCGGCGACATACCGGCTGTACCAGGAGGGACGCACGATAGGCACCTTCCAGTTCGAGTCGGCAGGAATGCAGAAATACCTGCGGCAGCTGAAGCCCACGGTGTTCGAGGACCTCATCGCCATGAACGCTCTCTACCGCCCCGGGCCGATGGACTACATCCCGTCGTTCATCGCACGTAAGAGCGGGCGTGAGCCGATAGCATACGACATCCCGTGCATGGAGAAATACCTCAAGGGCACATACGGGATAACCGTTTACCAGGAGCAGGTGATGTTGCTGTCGCGGCAACTCGCCGACTTCACCCGGGGGGAGAGCGACGCGCTGCGCAAGGCGATGGGAAAGAAGAAGAAGGACATCGTGGATGCCATGAAGCCCAAGTTCATCGAGGGCGGCAAGAAAAACGGCCACGACCCCAAGGTGCTTGAGAAAATATGGAGCGACTGGGAGAAGTTCGCCTCCTACGCATTCAACAAGTCGCACGCGGCATGTTACTCGTGGGTGGCATTCCAGACGGCCTACCTCAAGGCAAACTACCCGGCGGAGTACATGGCCGCCATCATGAGCCGCCGCAAGGACGACATAAAGGAGATAACGAAACTCATGGACGAGTGCAAGGCCATGGGGATACACACGCTCGGGCCGGACATCAACGAGAGCTATGAGAAGTTCGGCGTCAACAAGAAAGGCGAGATACGCTTCGGCATGGGGGGAGTGAAAGGAATGGGAGAGGCCGCCGCGAAGGCCATCATCGGGGAACGGGAGAAGAACGGGCCCTACAAGACGATATACGACTTTGCCGAGCGGCTGGGCGCGAAAGTCAACCGAAAGGCATACGAGGTGCTGGCGCTGAGCGGAGGCTTCGACAGTTTCGGGATAAGGCGCGAGGAGTTCTTCGCCGCCGGAGCAAGGGGGGAGACGTTCATAGACACGATAATGAGGTATGGACAGAGCTACTTCACAGCCAAGCAGGAAATGGCAAACTCACTGTTCGGCGGATTCGACGAGGTGGACATCATGAGGCCCGTACCGCTAAAGACCGAGCCGTGGAGCAACATAGAACGCCTGAACAAGGAGCGCGAGCTGGTGGGGATATACATATCGGCGCACCCTCTGGACGACCATGCCGTGGTGCTGAGGAAAATGTGCAACACGCACTGCGCCGAGCTCGAGGACAAGGAGTCGCTCGTGGAAAGGAAAGAACTGACGTTCGGCGGCATCGTGACCAACGTGAGGACACGGTTCGACAAGAAAGGCAACCCCTGCGGGTTCGTCACGATAGAGGACTACGAGGGAACCGGCGAGATGCCGTTGTTCGGCGAGCAATGGGCCAAGTGGAGCGGCATATTGCAGATGGGAAGCCCGGTGTTTGTCAACGCGAGGTTCTCAAAGCCTTTCCCCAACTCTAAATTCGTGCGTTTCGACATCAGCAACATACAACTGCTGAGCACGGTAAAGGAAACGCTCATTGACCACATAACCATATCGTTGAGGCCATCGGAGATTGATTCGGAAAGCGTGGAGGACCTTTGCAGCATGATCGACGAATCCCCGGGGAAGACCGACCTTTACCTGAAAATACACATCCCGGGGAGCACCACGCCGATGACGCTGCGCTCGAGCAAGAAGCGCGTCGAACTTAGCAGCAGGCTGATCTCGTTCCTCGATGACAATGGTTCGTTTGAGTATGACATTGCGACAAAATGACACGCCCGCCACTTGTTTCGGCAAGAAGGGAGCCGCCTGGCCGCCATGACGGAGCGAGTGGCATGCTGTTTGCAGGGAACATAGTTATAACAGATATATATTTTTGAACGAATAAAAAGAAAAAAGAAATGGAAGTAAAAATCACACAAGAGAATTTCGAGAGTTACAAGAACGGCTCACTGCCATTTGTAGTTGACTTCTGGGCAACATGGTGCGGTCCCTGCCGGCAGGTTGGCCCGGTGGTCTCTCAGCTCGCCGAGGAGTTCGACGGCAAGATCGTCGTCGGCAAGTGCGACGTTGAGGAGGCTGACGAGGTGGCTGCCGAGATGGGCATCCGCAACATACCGACAATCATCTTCTTCAAGGACGGCAAGGAGGTTGACCGCCACGTCGGGTCTGCCCCAATCAACGTGCTGAAGAAGAAGTTCGAGGCTCTGCTCTAAGCACTGCCAGCCGAACAGCGACATAAGGAGGGGGTGTGTCAGGAACTGGCACATCCTCTTCGTCACTGACAAGCCTGCGGTGAAGTGTAGTGCTTGGCGCCGCGTCCTGAAAGCGCCTGCCACATGCCGTGTGACTGTCAATATGAGGCGGTGCATGGGATGCCGGCGGCTATGACGCGGGCGCATATCGCATCGAGCACTTCGCGCGGCGCCTTGCGCAGTCCGTGGTCGGGAGTCTCGCGGTCGATGGTGTAAATCATAACGCCCTGCGGGGCAATATCCCTTAATTTCTCTATCCACGGCATGACGTATTCGTCGCCGGTGTTGTCGATGTCGATCCCGCCGCTCGTCCCGCGCATGAACATTGTCTGGATTATGACATGCCCTCTGAAAAGCTTCATCAGCTCCACTGTGCGGTTCACGTCGTAGCCGGCG
>URLI01000047.1 GCA_900548585.1 uncultured Prevotella sp.
TTCGGGCTTTGTGATATGTTAAAAGAGGGTGTGCCAATTTTGACACACCCCCATTATGAAAGACGGCTAATATTGGATGCTTACGAAATAACACTGCATCAATATAAAATTTACGTCCAATTCGCGTTAATTATTCTTTTAACGTAAATTGGACGTAAATTATATGTGCAATAACGTAAATTGTTATTTATTTCAACGCTGATTACTTGTGAATTTACGTTGGACGCGTCACGCGGGATTGTTCTCTGCGAACAGTTTCATGCGTTCTTCAAGTTGCGCATACTGGTGATCCTCAATGAACGATGTGCATACACGCAGCCCCTCCTGTTGAGAGCCTGTTGTTATGAGGCAGATTGCACTCACGCCGTAGTACATCAGCTCGCGTGCCAGTTCACCGCTCGTCATGCCCGGATAACCTATTGTGAAGTAGAAGCCGTCAGCTATTGGCTTGTCAAGGTCGCGGTCATATACGATGCGGAAGTTATGGCGGCAGAATATTTCCTTCAGCTTGTGCGCACGCTCCCCATACACCTTTATCTCGTCGCGGAATTTGTATGTGCCGTCACATGCCGCGCCGAGCATGGCAGCCATGGCGTGCTGTGCGCTGTGGCTCGTTCCGGACGATAGCGCGTAGAGCATACGTGTTGAGAAAACGAGGCCGAAGGGCAGTCCCTCGTAGCGTGCCGACAGGTCATCGTAGTGCCGGCGGAACAGTTTGTCGCTGATGCAGGTCACGCCGATGCGCTCGCCTGCGTAACTGAAAGCCTTCGAGCCACTGATGAGCAGTATGTAGTTGTCGGTATATTTTGCCACGCTGGGCTGGAACGGTGGTTGGAACGGACGGCTGAGATCCTGGCGGAAGTCCATTGCGAAATATGCCAGGTCTTCCATCACGATGGCATCATGGCGCGTCGCAAGTTCGCCGATGATGCGCAGTTCGTCGTCGTTGAAGCAAATCCAAGATGGGTTGTTAGGGTTGCTGTAAACGATGGCGCAGATGTTCCCCTTGGACAGGTAACCCTCCAGTTTCCCGCGCAGTTTTTCGCCACGGTAGTCATACACATCAAACGTCTCATATTTCACGCCCTGCACCTGCAGCTGCATCTTCTGCACCGGAAATCCGGGGTCGATGAACAGCACGGTGTCTTTCCTGTGGTCAGCCTGCGAGCATGTCAGGAACGACGCGAACGTGCCCTGCATGCTTCCGCACACCGGCACGCATCCTTCCGGCTTTATGTCAATGTCTATGAAGGCCTTGACGAAGCGCGATGCCTGCCGTTTCAGTTCCGGATAGCCCTGTATGTCGGGATAACTGTGTGCAATACCCTCCTGCAGTGACTTTATCTGTGCGTCCACTCCCACCTTTGCGGCAGGCAGTCCCGGTATTCCCATCTCCATCTTGATGAATTCCACGCCCGACTCTTTCTCTGCCATTGCCGCCACCTGCTTCACCTCGCGGATTGTGGCTTTGGCGAAGTCGCGTATTCCTAAGTTTTCAACCAGCTTGTCAACAATTTCTTTCTTTATTGGAGTTTTCATTCGATTTTTTGATTGATAATTGCTAAATGAACATTGGGAACTGGAAAGGGGAAATGCCTCAAGCCTTTTACTGCGGACTTCCCGGTTTCCATTTCCCAACCGTATGTTATTTCTGCTTGGCCTTGCCCAGTGCGAGAGCCTTGATGTTTGCCTCCACCACGGCATCGCCCTTGCGCCCGAACACCCGGCGTATGGCGTCTTCCAGTTTTGAGTATTCTATGTCGAGAGCCTTCTGCGCCGCGCCGAGCAGTATCATGTTTGCCGAGCGCGGGATGTTGTTCTCCTTTGCCAAACTTTCGATGTCGATGGATATTACGTTGTCAATTTTTGCCAGGTTGGCATTGATTACGTTTAAGTCAGGGTAGTTCGTTATGTTAACGAACGGTGTGCTTGACGTTATTATCCATCCGTCCTTGCTCAGATATGGCAGGTAGCGCAGAGCCTCCATTGGCTCCATTGATATTATCACGTTTGCACTTCCCTTTCCGATAAGGTCGCTGTCTATTGGCTCTGACGATATTCGCAGGTTCGACTGAACGTCTCCTCCCCTCTGGCTCATGCCGTGCACCTCGGCCTGTTTGATGTAAAGGTTCTCGTTCATGGCTGCTTCGCCTATTATCGTTGCGATGGACAGGATGCCTTGTCCTCCCACGCCGCATAGTATTATGTCTGTTTTCATTTTAGATTTACATTTTTACGGATTTACCAGGTTATTTCTTTTCCGCAGCCTTCTTCTGCTTCAGGTGACGTTTCATTGTCTGTACGCACTCGCGCCTCGGGATTATCACAGAAGTGCCCTTGTAGTTTATCTCCTCGCGCATGATGCGTGTTATCTCCGCCATGTTCTTCGGCAGTGGCACTACAACGTGAAGATGCTCGTCGCTCAGACCCAGTCCCCGGCAGATGGCCTCGTACTTGTTTGTTCCGGCCGAGTCCTGTCCTCCCGTCATTCCGGTTGTGAGGTTGTCGCTGATGATAACCGTGATGTTGGCGTTCTCATTGATTGCGTCTAACAGTCCGGTCATTCCAGAATGTGTGAACGTTGAGTCGCCGATGACAGCCACCGCCGGCCACTGTCCTGCGTCTGCCGCGCCTTTTGCCATTGTGATGCTGGCTCCCATGTCAACGCAGGCGTGTATTGCGCGGAACGGTGGCATGAAGCCGAGCGTGTAGCAGCCGATGTCGCCGAACACGCGTGCGTCCTTGTACTCGCGCAGCACCTCGTTCAGTGCGTTGTACATGTCCCTGTGTCCGCAGCCCTTGCAGAGTGCTGGTGGGCGTGGCGCCACGTCCTCGCACGTCGCGTAGTTTCCGCCGACCTCCATACCGAGGGCTTTCTTCACCACGTCAGGGTTCAGCTCGCCGGTGCGTGGCAGCTCGCCGGTCAGGCGGCCTTTCACCACCGTGTTACCGTCCATCACGCCGCGCAGCATTTCCTCTATGAAAGGCTGCCCTTCCTCGACCACGAGCACCGAGTCGCAATCGTCGCACATGCGCCTGACGAGCTTCTTGGGCAGCGGATATTGTGAAATCTTCAGTATGGGATATGGGCATCCGTCCGTGAAGCACTCGTTGACATAGTTGAAGCCTATGCCGCTTGCTATTATGCCCATTGATTTGGCAGCATCGCCCTTGCCCTCGTAGTATTTGTTGTAGGGAGAGGCGGCGGCGTCAGCCTCAAGCTCGGCCTGCTGTGCCGTCACGATGTCGTTGCGCTTGCGTGCGTTTGCCGGCAGCAGCACCCAGTTTGCCGCTGTTGAGTTGTAGTTCATCTCGTTCTCCTTGCGTGCTTCGGTTGCCACATTCACCACGGCGCGCGAGTGTGCCATTCGCGTTGTGACACGCATCAGCACCGGCAGGCGCTGCTGTTCCGAGTATTCGAAAGCCACGGCCATCATGTCGTATGCCTCCTGCTGCGAGCTCGGTTCGAACGTCGGGATCATTGCGAACTTGCCGTAGAAGCGTGAGTCCTGCTCGTCCTGCGATGAGTGCATTGACGGGTCGTCGGCCACAACCACCACGATGCCGCCGTTGACACCTGTTATGCCTGAGTTGACGAAGGGGTCTGCGCATACGTTAAGTCCCACGTGTTTCATGCATACCATTGCGCGCTTGCCCATGAACGACATTCCGAGCGCGGCCTCCATGGCCGTTTTCTCGTTAGTACTCCAGCGGCTATGCACGCCGCGCTCCTTGGCAATCTTGTCACCTTGTATAAACTCGGTGATTTCGGTCGAGGGCGTCCCAGGATAGGCATACACTCCGGACAGTCCGGCATGTATCGCACCTAATGCAATCGCCTCGTCGCCCAGCAAAAGTTTTTTTTCTGTCATTTCTTAATATAGGTATTTAGTTAGTTAAACGTGTATTATATCAGCATCTTTCAGTACGGGGAATTTCTTTCGGAAGGCGCGCAGCGTTTCCATGTCTATGTCTGCCGTCGCGGCACATTCCTCATTGTCTCGGCATACGGCTATGTTGTTGCCGTAAGGGTCTGCCACGAGCGAGTTCCCGCAGTACCCGCAGTCCGGGTCGCGCCCCGTCCTGTTCACTCCCGCCACATAGCACTGGTTCTCTATCGCGCGTGCGTGCAGAAGTGTGTCCCATGCGCCTATGCGGCTTTCCGGCCACGATGCCACATATATCGCCATGTCGTAGTCGCCGTGGTTCCTGCTGAACACCGGAAAGCGCAGGTCGTAGCACACCTGGAGCAAGATCCTCACTCCCCGCCATTCCGTCACCACCCGCTTCTCGCCTCTTGTGAAGTGCCTGTCCTCGCCTGCGAAGGAGAAAAGGTGACGCTTGTCATACGCCGTGACGTCACCGCCCGGCCTGACGAAATACATCCGGTTGAAAAACCTCGTTCCGCATCTCACGGCCACGCTTCCTGCTATGGCGGCATCCTTCTCGGTTGCCTTGCGGCACATCCATCCGAGGGTCTCGCCGTCTTCGTCCTCGGCCATGTTTTCCGTATCCATGGAAAAGCCGGTCGTGAACATCTCCGGAAAGATGTAAAGGTCCGCGCCCGGTGTCACGTCAATCATCGCATCTGCTTTCCTGACATTGCCGGTGCGGTCTCCCCACGCCATATCCATTTGCAGAATAGTTGTTTTCATAGTATTTCCGATTGCGTGAAATTCTGTTCGCTTCTTGTATTTCAACTCGGAAAACAGCAATGTATTGCCTTTGCGACTGCAAAGATGCAAAAAAAAATCGTAATAAGAAAATAAATTGGTAATTATTTTGCTGTTTGCATACTAATTACTACCTTTGCAGGCGATTTTCGAAAATGGACACTTAATAATATTTGATGAAGAACGACAAGAAAGGTAACCAATACCGTATAAACGAGCAGATACATGCTCGCGAGGTAAGAATTGTGGGGGATGACGGCTCAACCGTGATGCCTACTCGGCAGGCATTGGACATAGCGCGCCAGCAGGATGTTGACCTCGTGGAAATATCCCCTAATGCAAATCCTCCCGTATGCCGGCTCATCAACTATTCGAAATTCCTCTACCAGCAGAAGAAGCGTGCCAAGGAAATGAAGCAGAAGCAGGTGAAGCAGGACGTGAAGGAGATTCGCTTCGGGCCGCAGACCGACGAGCACGACTACAACTTCAAGCTGAAACATGCCACGGAGTTCCTGAAGGACGGCAACAAGGTGCGTGCGTACGTTTTCTTCCGTGGACGCTCCATACTGTTCAAGGAGCAGGGCGAGGTCCTCTTGCTGCGTTTCGCAAACGACCTGGAGGAGTACGGCAAGGTGGAGCAGATGCCGAGCCTTGAGGGAAAGAAGATGTTCCTCTACATCACTCCGAAGAAGGCCGGCGTGGCAAAGAAGAGCCAGCAGAAGCGTGACCGTGAGCGCATCGAGGCTGACGCGAAGGTCAGCAAGGTGCAGCAGGAAGAGGAGCAGGCTGAGGAGAAAGGCGGGTTGTTCGCAAACGTGAAAGGCGGCGGCGACATCCTGAGGAAGTTGAAGGAAAGCAACATCGAGGAATAAAGTTCACGGGTGCGCGCAACGTCGGGTATATACGTTGCCGCCCCATTAATAATAACTATCAAAACATAAAAAAATGCCAAAAAGAAAGACAAATGCCGGCGCAAAGAAGCGTTTCCGTTTCACCGGCACCGGCAAGATAAAGCGCAAGCACGCTTATCACAGCCACATCTTGACAAAGAAAACAAAGAAACAGAAGAGAAACCTTGCCCGCACTTCAATAGTTGACAGAAGCAACATGAAGCAGGTGCGTGAGTTGCTCTGCCTCCGTTAATCATTAATTAGGAAAGGAAAGAAGACTATGCCAAGATCAGTAAATCATGTTGCTTCAAGAGCAAAGAGAAAGAGAATCCTTAAACTTACGCGCGGCTATTTCGGCGCACGCAAGAACGTATGGACAGTTGCAAAGAACACCTGGGAGAAAGGTCTCACTTACGCATACCGCGACCGCAAGAACAAGAAACGCACTTTCCGCGCGCTATGGATACAGCGTATCAATGCTGCCGCGCGCATCGAGGGAATGAGCTACTCGCAGTTGATGGGTGCCCTGCACAAGGCTGGCATCGAGATCAACCGCAAGGTGCTTGCCGACCTCGCACTCAACAACCCCGAGGCTTTCAAGGCCATCGTGGACAAGGTGAAATAAGTGCAAGTCACACGATAACAGGTATGCCGCCGGACAAATGATGTGTCTGGCGGCATATTTTGTTGTCAATCATTTTCCGGTCGCATATCTGTTGCCGGGCAAATTCGCCGAGTTTACAAACCAAATTCGCCGAGTTTACAAACCAAATTCGCCGAAATTGCAGACCAAATTCGCCGAGTTTACATTCCATCATGCCGTCAACGGCATGGCTTTTCGGCACCGGTGGCTGCCAGGCGGGGGTGTAAGCGGCATTCCTAAACGTCCCTCATGGAAAGCGAAATGCGGTTGCGGCGGAGGTCAACGCCTGTCACTTTAACCGTGACGTGCTGGTGCAGGCGGACTATGTCGTTGGGGTCTTTGACATAGCGGTTGGCAAGTTTCGATATGTGAACCAGTCCGTCGTGATGCACCCCGATGTCTACGAATGCCCCGAAGTTGGTTATGTTCGTCACGATGCCCGGCAGCACCATGCCCTCCTTGAGGTCATCAATCTCCCTTACGTTCGGGTCGAAGTCGAACTCCTCTATCTTGCTGCGCGGGTCAAGCCCCGGCTTCTCCAGCTCTTTCATTATGTCATTCAGCGTGGGCAGTCCCGTGTCGCCCCCGACATAGCGTGTTATGTCAATGCTGTCGCGCTTCCCCTTGTCTGCAATGAGTTCGGCCACTGTGCATCCGCAGTCGTGTGCCATCCGTTCCACCACGGCATAACTCTCCGGGTGCACGGCAGAGTTGTCGAGAGGGTTCTCCGCGTTGCGTATCCTCAGGAAGCCCGCGCACTGCTCGAATGCCGCAGGACCAAGGCGCGGCACGTGCTTCAGTTGCTCCCTGCGTGTGAACGCGCCATGTCCGCGCCGGTAGTCGACAATATTCCTTGCCAGTGTCGGGCCCACGCCGCTGACGTATGTCAGCAGTTGCTGCGATGCCGTGTTAAGGTCTATCCCCACCGAGTTGACGCATATCTCCACCGTCTGGTCGAGGGAGCGCTTTAGCTTCGTCTGGTCCACGTCGTGCTGGTATTGTCCCACGCCTATGCTTTTTGGGTCAATCTTGACAAGTTCCGCGAGCGGGTCCATCAGTCTCCGTGCAATAGACACGGCGCCCCTCACCGTCACGTCCTCGTCCGGGAACTCCTCGCGTGCAAGTTTCGATGCGGAGTAAATGCTTGCCCCGTCCTCGCTTACGATATATATTCCCACCTTGTGCGGCGTGGCGCCGTTTGCTTGCCGCCTGTGTGGCGCATCCCCGTTTCCTCCTGTTTCCGTGGACGCATTCCCCACGCTGTCCTCCACGAAGCGTCTTGTCTCGCGGCTTGCCGTGCCGTTCCCTATTGCTATGGCCTCGATGCCGTAGTCCTCGAGCATCTTCCTGAGATGCATGGATGCCTGCATGGTGTGGTTCACCGGCGGGTGTGGGAATATCGCCTCGTGGTGCAGCAGGTTGCCCAGCTCGTCCAGGCACACCACCTTGCAGCCCGTCCTGAACCCCGGGTCGATGCCCATCACGCGCTTCTGCCCGAGTGGTGCGGATAGCAGCAGTTGCCGCAGGTTTCCGGCGAACACACTGATTGCCTCGTTGTCGGCCTTTTCCTTGCTTGCTGCGGCGAACTCCGTCTCTATCGATGGGCGTAGAAGCCGTTTGTAGCCATCCTCTACCGCCTCCTCGACGAGCCTGCCACACTCTCCTTGTCCGCGTGCGTAACGGCGTTTCAGCCTGCTGATGCACTCCTCGTCGCCGGTGGTTATGCTCACCCGCAGCATTCCTTCCGCCTCGCCCCGGCGCATTGCCAGCAGCCTGTGTGACGAGCATTGGCGCAGTGGCTCGCTGAAGTCGAAGTAGTCGGAGAATTTCGCTGCCCCCTCGGTGTCTTTCTTCTTTGCTACGACCTTCGACCGTATCATGGCGTCGCGCCGGAACTGCTGCCTTACTGTTTGCCTCGCGCCCTCGTCCTCGCTCACCTTTTCTGCAATTATGTCCTTTGCGCCTTGCAGTGCATCTTCCGCGTCCTTCACGTCGCCGCCGACAAACCTTTCAGCCACGTCCGCCGGGTCCCGCTCACGCTGCGTCATCAATATATCGGCCAGCGGCTCGAGTCCCCGCTCGCGTGCCACCTGCGCCCGTGTCCTCCGTTTCGGCTTGAAAGGCAGGTATATGTCTTCCAGTTCGGTGGCGTCCCACGTCCCGTCTATGCGCTGGCGCAGTCCGTCGGTCATCAGCCCCAGCCCGGTTATGGTCTTCACGATTGTCTCCTTGCGCCTGCCAATTTCCTTCAGGCATCCGTTGAGGTCTGATATGCTTGCTATCTGCACCTCGTCGAGACCTCCGGTGCGTTCTTTCCTGTATCGCGAAATGAACGGTATGGTGCAGCCGTCGTCGAGCAGTTGCAGCGTGTTTCCGACCTGTTCCTGTGGCAGTTGCAATTCCTTTGCAATTATTTGGGCGAATATGTTCATCTTTCCTTGCTATTTTTGGCAAAATTAATAATTTTATTTTGTATTACCATTAAAATGGAGTAATTTTGCAGACATTATGATTTCTGTTGAAGGATTGAAGGTGGAATTTGGTGTCAGGCCGCTGTTCTCCGATGTCAGTTTTGTTGTCAATGACCGCGACCGCATAGCGCTCGTCGGCAAGAACGGCGCGGGGAAGAGCACGATGCTGAAGATACTCTTCCGCCAGCAGAAGCCCACTGGCGGGACTGTAAGCATCCCGGCCGAGACCACCATCGGATACCTGCCTCAGGTTATGGTGCTGCAGGACGACACCACGGTGCGCGAGGAGGCGCGCAAGGCGTTCGCCGGCAACACGGAGATGAAGGCAAGGCTCGATGAAATGAGCCTTCAGCTGGCGGAGCGCAGCGACTATGAAAGCCGTGGTTATATGGAACTCTTGCAGAGATACACCGAGGGGCATGACCGGTATATGATGATGGGCGCCGACAACTATGAGGCGGAGATTGAGCGAACGCTCGGCGGACTCGGTTTCAGCCGTGACGACCTCGACCGCCCTACGAGCGAGTTCAGCGGAGGCTGGCGCATGAGGATAGAGCTGGCAAAGATACTGCTGCAGAAGCCCGACGTGCTGCTGCTCGACGAGCCGACCAACCATCTCGACATCGAGTCGATACAATGGCTCGAGCAGTTCCTTGCACAGAGCGCGAAGGCGGTTGTCCTCGTGAGCCACGACAGGGCGTTCATAAACAACGTGACAAACCGCACGCTGGAGATAAGCTGCGGCAGCGTGATTGACTACAAGGTGGGGTATGACGAGTATGTGCGGCTGCGGAAGGAGCGCCGCGAACAGCAGCTGCGGGCATACGAGAACCAGCAGAAGGAGATTGCTGACGCAAGGACCTTTATCGAGCGTTTCCGCTACAAGCCGTCGAAGGCCACGCAGGTGCAGCAGAAGATACGGCAACTGGAGAAAACCGTGCCCATAGAGATTGACGAGGTGGATAACTCGGCGATGCACCTGAAGTTCCCGCCATGCCTGCGCAGCGGCGACTATCCCGTGATATGCGACGGTGTGGGCAAGTCATACGGTGACCACAGGGTGTTCGGGGACGTTGACCTCACGATAAAGCGCGGCGAGAAGGTGGCGTTCGTGGGAAAGAACGGGGAAGGCAAGTCCACGCTCGTGAAATGCATCATGGGCGAAATACCATACGACGGGACGCTGAAGGTGGGCCACAACGTGCAGATAGGATATTTCGCGCAGAACCAGGCGCAGCTCCTTGACGACTCGCTCACGGTGTTTGAGACGATAGACCGCGTGGCGCGCGGCGATGTCAGGCTGCGGATAAACGACATCCTCGGGGCGTTCATGTTCGGCGGGGAAGAGGCCGACAAGCGCGTGAAGGTGCTCAGCGGTGGAGAGCGCAGCCGCCTGGCGATGATAAAACTGCTGCTCGAGCCTGTCAACCTGCTGATACTCGACGAGCCGACGAACCACCTCGACATGCCGTCGAAGGACGTGCTGAAGGAGGCCATAAAGGCATTTGACGGCACGGCAATCATCGTGAGCCACGACCGCGAGTTCCTCGACGGCCTTGTCAGCAAGGTCTATGAGTTCGGCGGGGGAAATGTTAGGGAGCATCTTGGCGGCATCTATGACTGGATAAGGTCGTCGGCACAGGCCGCGCAGGCGGCTCTCATGGCAAAAGAGGCAGAGAAGAAATCCCGTCCCGTAAAGGATGGCAAGGGCGGTGACAGCACCGCGAAGGTGTCATTCCGGGACCGGAAGGAAATGATGAAGCGCGTGTCGAGGCTTAAAAAAAGTGTCAGGGAGACCGAGGACAGGATAGAGAGGATGGAGGAACGCATTGGCGAACTCGACAAGGTGCTTTGCACACCCGAGGGGGCAAGCGACATGGAGGTGGTCACGGAATACACATCCACCAAGCGTATGCTCGACCGGGAGACGGACAGGTGGGCACAGCTGTCGATGGAACTTGAAGAAATGCAGAATGAAATATATAACTAATTAACTTATTATTTATGAAAATCAAAACATTAATGACTACATTGCTTTTTGCTGCGGCAACCACGGGGGGCAGCGCACAAGCACAGAAGACGGGCATCTATCCCGAAAACCTGGACAAAAATGTCAAACCGGGTGAGGACTTCTACGAGTTCGCTTGCGGCGGATGGATGAAGAACACACCGCTGCCCGCAGCCTTCTCTCGCTACGGCTCGTTCGACAAACTGGGAGAGGACAACAATCAGCGCATCAACTCAATCCTGACAGAAATGCTGAAAAACTCGTATGAAAAGGGTACGGTTGAGCAGAAACTGAGTGATTTCTACAAACTTGCAATGGACTCGGTGCGCCGCAACCGCGAGGGAGTGAGGCCGGTGATGGCCATGATGAAGGAGATCGCCGCCGCAAAGACGATAGACGACCTGCGCGCTTTCCAGAACAAGTATGCTGCGTTCGGATATGGCGTACCTATGGGAATTGGCTTCGGGGCGGACGAGAAGAATGCCTCGATGAACATTCTCAACATCTATCAGGGCGGACTGACTCTCGGGCAGAAGGAATATTATCTTGACAACGACAAGGCTACCAAGGAAATACGCGAGGCCTACAAGAAGCACATAGCGCGCATGTTCCAGTTGTTCGGCTTCAAGAAAAGCGAGGTGGGCAAGAAGGTGAAACTTATCCTCGAATATGAGACCGCGCTGGCAAAGGTGAGCAAGAACCGCACCGAACTGCGCGATGTCGAGGCGAACTACAACAAGATGACGCTGAAGGAGTTCCAGACGAA
Source organism: uncultured Prevotella sp. (assembly GCA_900548585.1). Taxonomy (GTDB): domain Bacteria; phylum Bacteroidota; class Bacteroidia; order Bacteroidales; family Bacteroidaceae; genus Prevotella. Next base: position 11,452 of record URLI01000047.1, read on the forward strand.
ATATCCCAACATACCGTTGGAGAAGTTCCTCAATGCCGAGGGCGTGAGGAGCGAGTTCCTGCAGGAGATGGTTGTGGGACAGCCGTCATTCCTGGAGGGGGCAAACGCGCTCATCGGCAGCCACGACGTGGAGACGCTCCGCGCATACATAGAGTGGGACGTGATGATGAGCGCGGCGAATTACCTGAGCGATGATGTCGTTGCCGCGAACTTCGACTTCTTCGGTAAGACAATGCGCGGACAGAAAGAGAACCACCCGCGATGGAAGCGCGCCACCAACCAGGTGGAGCGGCAGATGGGGGAGGCTCTCGGAAAGATTTACTGCGAGCGCTATTTCCCGGCATCATCGAAAGCCCGCATGGAGCAGCTCGTGAAGAACCTTCAGCTCGCACTGTCTGAGAGAATACTCGCCCAGACGTGGATGGAGACCGACACGAAACTGGCAGCGCTCGCGAAACTCAGTTCGTTCTATGTGAAAATAGGCTACCCAGACAAGTGGAAGGACATGAGCGGGCTCGTTATCGACCCGTCGAAGTCATACTATGAGAACGTCCAGGCATGTGGCGTGTTCTGGGACAAGGACGACATAGCGCGCAAGGCCGGCAAGCCGGTTGACAAATCAGAGTGGCTGATGACACCGCAGACGGTGAATGCCTACTACAATCCGTCAACCAACGAGATTTGCTTCCCGGCAGGAATACTCCAGTACCCGTTCTTCGACCCACAGGCTGACGATGCCTTCAACTATGGTGCGATAGGTGTTGTCATCGGTCACGAGATGACGCACGGTTTCGACGACCAGGGACGCCACTACGACAAGGACGGGAACATGACCGACTGGTGGACAGAGAACGACAGCAAGGGATTTGAGAAAAGAGCCACGCTCTTCAGCGATTTCTTCTCAAACATAAAGGTGCTGCCTGACCTTAATGCAAACGGCCGCCTGACACTTGGTGAGAACCTCGCCGACCACGGCGGACTGCAGGTTGCGTTCGCGGCATACAAGAATGCCACAAGGGGAAAGCAGCTGCCTGTGGCAGACGGACTGACTGCCGACCAGCGTTTCTTCGTGGCGTACGCAGGAGTATGGGCTGCAAACATAACCGAGAAGGAAATCCGCTCGCGGACGAAGAGCGACCCGCACTCACTCGGCCGCTGGCGCGTGAACGGCGCGCTGCCGCACGTCGATGCCTGGTATGAGGCATTCAATGTGAAGGAGGGCAACAAACTCTTCATTCCTAAGAGCGAGCGCCTGGATCTCTGGTAATAGTGTTCTTATAATAAAATCTATTGCTGTCCGGTAAAACTCAAAAGAGCATAAATATCCTCCCCGAAGCCCAGTA
>URLI01000048.1 GCA_900548585.1 uncultured Prevotella sp.
ATATACAGAAAGAGGGTGCGCCATAAATGACCATAGTCAATTATGACACACCCTCCTGGTTTTGTTTACCTACATGTAAAATTATTTATTCTTCATCAAGTCCCGTATTTCGGTCAGAAGTTTCTCCTCGGCAGACGGTTCCGGCGCAGCCTCAGGCTCCGGGTCTTTTTTCTTGTTCAGCCTGTTCATCGCCTTTATCATCATGAAGATGCAGAGTGCGATTATCAGGAAGTCGATTATGCTCTGGATGAAAGCGCCGTATGCGAATACCGCGACACCCTTGTCTGCCGCCTCTGCCAGCGAGTTTACATTTTCATCGCTGAGGTTTACAAACATGTCGTTGAAATTGATTCCACCTGTCGCAAGCCCCACAACCGGCATTATGATGTGGTCAACGAGTGACGTGACGATCTTGCCGAATGCACCGCCAATGATTACACCAACCGCCATATCCATGACATTGCCCCTCATGGCAAACGCTTTGAACTCTTTTATAAATCCCATTTCCTTTGACTGTTAAATATGAAGACAAATTATAAAAATACTCTTCTTATTGCTGCGGCTTTCTTTATCAGCAAGCATACTAAGTGCAGCCATTTTCTCACTTCAGTTCCGCGCGTAAAATAAATTTTTTAATATTTCATGCAGAAACATGGTGCAAATATAAATAAAATTTGTAACTTTGCACACAGAAACAACAAAAAAGTTGTAGAAAAGGTGTTTTTCTTGATTTCATGTCACTAAAATGTCTTTGATACTATGAAACAATTCGATTCACGGGATATTTGGTCTGAATATATTATTTAACCCTTTTAATGTACTAAAATAAAATGACAAAGATTGGTATTAACGGTTTCGGTCGTATCGGCCGTTTCGTTTTCCGCGCTGCTCAGACACGCGACGACATTCAGGTAGTAGGCATAAATGACCTCTGCCCGGTAGATTATCTCGCATACATGCTGAAGTATGACACGATGCACGGTCAGTTCCAGGGGACTATCGAGGCAGACGTGGAGAAGTCGAAACTCATTGTGAACGGCAAGGAAATACGCGTTACGGCAGAGCGCAACCCTGCAGACCTGAAATGGAATGAGGTTGATGCAGAGTATGTTGTTGAGTCAACAGGTCTTTTCCTCACACAGGAGAAAGCAAAGGCTCATATCGAGGCCGGAGCTAAATATGTTGTCATGTCGGCTCCATCGAAAGACTCCACGCCGATGTTCGTTTGCGGTGTAAACGAGAAGTCGTATGTAAAGGGAACACAGTTCGTGTCAAATGCTTCCTGCACGACCAACTGCCTTGCGCCGATCGCAAAGGTGCTTAACGACAAGTTCGGCATCACCGACGGTCTTATGACAACAGTCCACTCAACAACTGCAACACAGAAGACCGTTGACGGTCCGTCGATGAAGGACTGGCGCGGAGGACGTGCCGCATCGGGCAACATAATCCCCTCGTCCACAGGCGCAGCAAAGGCTGTCGGGAAGGTTATTCCGGAACTGAACGGCAAGCTGACAGGTATGTCAATGCGCGTTCCAACACTGGATGTTTCTGTTGTTGACCTTACCGTTAACCTCGCAAAGCCTGCCAAGTATGAGGAGATTTGCGCTGCTATGAAGGAGGCTTCCGAAGGCGAGCTGAAGGGTATTCTCGGTTACACCGAGGAGCCGGTGGTGTCTTCTGATTTCCTCGGCTGCCCGCTCACTTCAATCTTCGACGCAAAGGCAGGTATCGCCTTGACAGACACTTTCGTAAAGGTTGTTTCCTGGTATGACAACGAGATTGGTTATTCAAACAAGGTGCTCGACCTCATCGCACACATGAAGAAGGTCAACGGATAATACGTTTTATCCGTACAATGATAAATAAACCGCCACATATCCGGCATTTATGTCCGGGCGTGTGGCGGTTTTTTGTATGAGAAATCCGGCATAATCCTTTTTTGTTTGCTTATATTGTATTATTTTTGCAGGCAAAACAGGTCGTTTATGAATGGAACAGTCTTGGGGTTGTTGCTGCCTCTGCTTGGCACGATGACAGGTTCGGCATTTGTCTTTTTTATGAAAAACGAGATGCCGGCGTTGTTGCAGAAGACTCTGCTCGGCTTCGCTTCGGGCGTTATGGTGGCAGCCTCGGTGTGGTCGCTGATCATCCCTGCGATTGAAATGTCGGCGGACAACGGCAAGTGTGCAGTCCTTCCTGCCGCGCTCGGTTTTATTATTGGCATCGCGTTCCTGCTCGCAATAGACTATCTGACACCTCACTTGCATATCGATTCTGACACCCCTGAAGGACCGAGGTCGCACCTGTCACGCACCACCATGCTGTCTCTTGCCGTGACGATACACAATCTTCCCGAGGGCATGGCTGTCGGGGTTGTCATAGCCGGTTCGCTTCAGGGGGACATAGGCATTTCCGCCGCCGCCACAATGGCAATGTCGTTGGGAATTGCCATACAGAACATACCGGAGGGAGCCATAATATCAATGCCAATGAGAGCGGCGGGGAACAGCCGTTTGCGCTCATTTGTAATAGGCAGCCTGAGCGGCGTGGTTGAGCCTGTCGGAGCCGTGTTGGTGATACTCCTGGCATCAGTCATGACCCCCGTCTTGCCTTATCTCCTGGCATTTGCCGCAGGCGCGATGTTCTATGTCGTCGTAGAGGAACTCATACCGGAAGCATCCGAAGGCTCTCACAGCAATCTTGGCACGATAGGCTTTTCTGTAGGGTTTGTGCTTATGATGGTTCTCGATGTTGTGTTGTCTTAGCCTGTGCGGCATGAAAAACGAAGACTCCCCATCCGTTGATATGCAGCCTTCGCCTTTCTTGCTGTGAATACCTCATCCAAGATATTTCATCAGTATCTTTGCATTTCCGCTGTCGCGCAGTTTCGCGATGCTTTTCTCTCGTATCTGGCGCACGCGCTCCCGCGTAAGCCCGAGCTGGTCTCCAATCTCTTCGAGCCCCTTTTCCGGACAACCAATGCCGAAGCACTCGCGGATTATGGTTATCTCCCTGTCTTTAAGCACTCTCGTAAGCACGGTGTCAAGTTCCTGCGCCATCGATTCGTGGTCAACATGGCGGTCAGTCCGGCTGTCTTCCCCGCTTGCCATGACATCAAGCATACAGTTGTCCTCGCCGTCCTGGAAAGGAGCGTCGATGCTCACGTGATGACCGTCGGCAGCAAGGCTCTGTCCGATTTTCTCCTCGTCGATGTTTGTCTTTTCAGAAAGTTCGGATATTGACGGGTGACGCTGGTTCTGTTGCTCGAACTTGTTAATTTCATGGTTTATCTTGCTTAGAGACCCCACTTGGTTCAGAGGCAGTCTCACGATGCGGCTTTGTTCGGCAATTGCTTGCAGGATGCTTTGGCGAATCCACCATACGGCATACGAGATGAACTTGAACCCGCGTGTCTCGTCAAACTTCTGGGCGGCCTTTATGAGACCGATGTTGCCCTCGTTGATAAGGTCGGTGAGTGTCAGTCCCTGATGCTGGTATTGTTTCGCTACCGAAACAACGAAGCGCAGGTTCGATGTTACCAGTTTGTCTTTTGCTTTTTCGCCTTCGCGTCCACCCTTCTTTATCTTCTGTGCAAGCTCTATTTCCTCATCTATTGAAATTAGTGGCGCACGCCCGATTTCAACAAGGTACTTGTCAAGTGCCTCGCTCAAACGGTTCGTGATGCTTTTCTGAATTTTTAGTTGTCTCATTCTTGTTATCCCCTTAATATATAAATCGTTGACAGTCAAATAAATGTCTGATGCAGAGCAAAAAACAATACAAAATTAAGAAAAATATCGTTATGTTGTATGTTTTGAGGCGTCTATTTATTTTTATTTAACATCTTTTTTATTCATTTTGAGTATGGGAATTGAATAATCTGCTTGTGCTTTCCATTCAAATCTGTATTCTTGTTATTTAAAAACAGACTCGTCAAAACCAACACTTCTTACATTGGGTAAGACTGCCTTTCAAATGGGACACGCTGTACTGCATTGGGATAAGTTGCAATTGCCTTGGTGTTCCTGCCAGAATTTATTTGACTGCCATGGTTGCGAGGTTTTTGTAACCTTTGTTGCAACATAGATCTCGACTGGTTGTACTTATTACATAATTGTCATTATAGGGCAATATCAGCGTTAACTTTTATAAAAAAAAAAGTCGTCGCATTGTCTGATACGGACTGGAAATGTGTGGATTTTTTTGAGAAAATCCGGCAGGGGAAGTCTGAAAATAACGTATTGGCAGTTAGGTTGTTGGATATGTATTATGTGGTGGATTTAAAAAACAGGCCCCACGGCCTGTACTTCGGTCGTGGGGCTTGATTACTTATTGTGAATGATTTCTTTCTATTCACCCTTTTCGAGTTTTGCTTTCAGTTCTGCAAGACCTGCGATGTCGCCAAGTGTTGTGCTTGCGGCAACGTTGTTGATTGCTGGTGTCGCATCCTCTTTCTTCGCACCGCGTGACCTGCGTGGGGATTTCTTGCTGTCTTCCTTGAGATCCTCGAATGTGCGGCTGTGCGAAAGGATTATGCGCTTTGTCTCCTTGACAAACTCTATCACCTTGAAATCGAGTTCCTCGCCGAGCTGAGCCTGCGATCCGTCTTCCTTTACGAGGTGCTTCGGGGTTGCGAAGCCTTCGCCGCCTTCGTTCAGAGTGATGACCGCGCCGCGATCGATGACCTCTGTGATCTTGCCTTTGTGTATTGAGCCGGGGGTGTAAATCGTCTCGTATGTGTCCCAGGGGTTTTCCTCCAATTGCTTGTGACCGAGCGAAAGGCGACGGTTTTCCTTGTCTATCTCAAGAACAACCACATCTATGTCTGCGCCGACCTGCGTGAACTCTGAAGGGTGTTTAACCTTCTTCGTCCAGGAGAGATCGCTGATGTGGATGAGGCCGTCAACGCCTTCCTCAAGTTCAACGAAGATACCGAAATTGGTAAAATTGCGCACTTTGGCTGTGTGCTTGCTGCCAACCGGGTACTTGATCTCAATTGTCTCCCATGGGTCTTCCTTGAGTTGCTTGATGCCTAATGACATCTTGCGCTCCTCGCGGTCGAGTGTCAGTATGACAGCCTCGACCTCATCGCCGACGTGCATGAACTCCTGTGCGCTGCGCAAGTGCTGACTCCATGACATTTCTGAAACGTGGATAAGGCCTTCAACGCCCGGTGCAATCTCCACGAATGCTCCGTAGTCCGCCATAACGACAACCTTGCCCTTTACGTGGTCGCCTACTTTCAGGTCTGCGCTGAGTGCATCCCATGGGTGCGGGTAGAGTTGCTTCATGCCGAGTGCGATGCGTTTCTTCTCATCGTCGAAGTCGAGGATAACCACCTTGATTTTCTCTTCGAGCGACACAACCTCGTGCGGATCGCTGACGCGGCCCCATGAAAGGTCGGTGATGTGAATGAGACCGTCAACGCCTCCGAGATCAACGAATACGCCGTAGGAGGTGATGTTCTTGACTGTTCCTTCGAGTATCTGACCCTTTTCGAGCTTGCTGATGATTTCCTTCTTCTGTGCTTCGAGCTCTGCCTCGATGAGTGCCTTGTGCGAAACAACGACATTGCGGTATTCCTGGTTGATTTTCACGACCTTGAATTCCATTGTCTTGCCGACGAACACGTCGTAGTCGCGTATTGGGTGAACGTCTATCTGGCTTCCTGGCAGGAATGCCTCGATGCCAAATATATCTACGATCATACCGCCCTTCGTGCGGCATTTCACATAGCCCTGGATTACTTCGTCGTTTTCGAGTGCAGCGTTAATGCGCTCCCAGCTCTTGCTGATGCGTGCCTTTTTGTGCGATAGCAGCAACTGGCCTTTGCGGTCTTCCTGGTTTTCTACGTAAACTTCCACGGTGTCGCCAACCTGTAGGTCCGGATTGTAGCGGAACTCGCTTGCCGGAATGATACCGTCGCTCTTGTAGCCAATGTTTACTACAACTTCTTTCTTGTCGATGGAAATGACTTTTCCCTCGACAACCTGATGCTCTGAAACATTGTTCAGGGTTTCATTGTAGGCCTTTTCAAGTTCGTCTTTGCTTTCGGAAGCAACTTTGCCATTCTCGAATTCATCCCAGTTGAAATCTTCCAGTGGCTGGACGTTCTTTAAATCTGACATAAAAAATAATTAAGTTTGTTGTTAATAAAGTTAGACTTTATGTGAATTAATACGTGCTGAACGGATTACCGCAAAGCGGGTGCAAATTTACAAAAAATATTTCAGATGGCACTGTTTTTTCAATGCCCTTTGTCAGGCAATGTTCTTATAAGACAGTATTTTAGGTTAATTTAACCATTAGTGTGCTTTGTCGTTATTGCTTATAACAAAAAAACCGCCAAACTCGATGAGTATGGCGGCAATTTTCTTTGCTTTTTGTTTGTAGCCCGATTACTTAACAGTATCGTTCTGCGCGCTATCAGCAGGAGCATTCTGCAGGCTGTCACCCATAGTGTCATTCTGTGCTGTAGAGTCTTTCTGAGCAGCGTCCTGCTTTGCTTTGTTGTCACAAGATGCAAAAGAGATAGCAGCAATAGCTACGAACATTAAAACTAACTTTTTCATTTTCTTTGCTTTTTTAATCTGTAAAACAATCATTTGTTTATTAAAACGTTGCAAAGGTAAGCATTTTTTCAATACGTTGTTGCTTTTTTATCAACTTTTTTATCGCTATTTTGTAACTTTTTTGTAACCAGTTGATAACTAACTATTTGTGAATGTTAAATAAATGTTAATCTTTTCGTTAACTTATCTTGTGTTCTCCGTCAATCGTTTTTAATGCAATATTTTGTATCTTTGCAGGCGTGTGGAATTTCTTGTTGCCGCACATATATAATAAGGTGTATATGATAGACAGTTCTGTTTTTCAAAATAAGAGTGCGAAGTATGTCACGCTGGGTTGCAAGTTGAATTTCTCGGAAACTTCCACTTTCGGCCAGATGTTGCAGGAGATGGGTGTCCGTGTTGCCCGCAGGGGCGAAAGTGCGGACATCTGCCTGATAAACACGTGCAGCGTAACAGATGTGGCAGACCATAAATGCAGGCAGGCAATACACCGTGTGGTTAGGGAAAACCCCGGGGCTTTCATTGTCGTTACGGGTTGCTACGCTCAGTTGGAGGCTGACGAGGTGGCAGGGATTCCCGGTGTTAGTCTCGTTCTGGGGAGCAACGAGAAATCAAGTCTTGTACAGTTCCTTTCGGAGGAGTGGGGGAGCAGGCCGGAAGGCATCGTGCACCGTGTGGCGAAGACAAAGGACATCGTGTCGTTTGCCCCGTCATGCTCAAGGGGAAACCGCACGAGGTATTTCCTCAAGGTTCAGGATGGCTGTGACTATTTCTGCACATATTGCACCATACCTTTTGCGAGAGGGTTCAGCCGGAATCCTTCAATAGACTTTCTCGTCGGGCAGGTTGAGCGTGCTGTGAGCGAGGGGGGGAAGGAAATTGTGCTCACTGGTGTGAATATAGGAGATTTCGGAAAGACAACAGGTGAGGGGTTTCTTGACCTTATCAGAGCCTTGGACGAGGTGGAGGGCGTGAGGCGTTATCGCATCAGCAGCATAGAGCCTGACCTTCTAACAGATGATATTATTGAGTTCTGTGCCGGGAGCAAACGTTTCATGCCACATTTCCACATACCGTTGCAGAGCGGCAGCGATGATGTCCTGCGGCTTATGCACCGCCGGTACGACACCTCCCTGTTTGAGCACAAGATTAATATTATTAAGGAATACATGCCTGACGCCTTCATCGGGGTTGATGTCATGGTTGGAACGCGCGGAGAGACGCAGGAAAGGTTTGAGGAATGCCGGCGGCTGATTGAAAGACTTGATGTAACGCAACTTCATGTATTCCCGTATTCCGAGCGTCCGGGCACGGCTGCACTGAAGATACAGCATGTCGTGAGTGAAAAGGAGAAGAAGGCGCGGTCGAGGATTTTACTGGAGTTGTCGGAACGGAAAACACATTCTTTCTACGAAAGGTATATAGGCTCTGAGGCTGAGGTGCTTTTTGAGAAAGCGGCAAGGGGACGTTTCATGCACGGGTTCACGCGCAATTACATACGTGTGGAGCTGCCACCAAAGTTTGTGCGCGATGACCTCGACAACCAGATTGTGAGTGTCAGGCTGGGTGACTTCAACCATGACGGGTCGGCTCTGAGATGCGAGTTGATTTAATATTGACGGATTATGGATAAGGTAGCGATTGTGATATTGAATTGGAATGGCGAGAGGATGATGAGGAAATTCCTGCCATCTGTCATCGAAAACTCGCCGCAGGCAAAAATATATGTTGCGGACAACGCATCCACCGATGGGTCAATGGAGTTGCTGCAGACCTCTTTCCCGGAGGTTAAGACGATAGTCCTCGATCGGAACTGGGGGTTTGCAGAGGGCTACAACAAGGCGCTGCACCAAGTGGATGCGGAATATTACATACTGTTGAACAGCGACATTGATGTTCCGGCGCAATGGCTTTCCCCGATGCTGGACTTCATGGAGGCGAACAAAGACGTTGCCGCCTGTCAGCCCAAGTTGCTGTCCGAGGCCGACCACAGTTTTTTTGAGTATGCCGGGGCGTGCGGTGGGTTCATTGACAAGTACGGCTATCCGTTCTGCCGTGGACGTATATTTGATGTCGTTGAGCGTGATGAGGCACAATACGACAATCCATGTGAAGTGTTATGGGCCACCGGAGCCTGTCTTATGATACGGTCGGAAGACTATTGGCATGCCGGTGGACTTGACGGCCGTTTCTTCGCCCATAACGAGGAAATCGACCTGTGCTGGCGATTGCGCCTGATGGGGAGGAGGATATTTTGCGTTCCTGCAAGCCGCGTGTATCATGTTGGAGGCGGAACGCTGCCGCAGGGAAATCCACGCAAGACATTCCTTAACTTCCGGAACAACCTCACCATGCTTTACAAGAACCTTCCGGAACACGAGTTGTGCAGGGTGATGCTTGTGCGGTGGGTGCTGGACTACATTGCAGCGTGGCAGACACTGATAATAAACCGTAATTTCGGGGATTTCAAGGCAATATACAAGGCGCGCCATGCGTTTATGAAATGGAGGGGGACTTTCAGAGAGGATAGAAAAAAAATAACCTCGTCTGCCAAGTTGCGGGATGTTCCGGAGCGATGCAAGTTCAGCATATTGTGGCAATATTATGTTCGTGGTCGCAGGCGATACTCTGATTTGAGGCAAATAAAATAATTCTGTGTTAAACTTTTATAGACATATTACATCAAATAATTATTTGGAATATAAATGTTTTTAAGTATGAAAAGAGTATTTTTGATAATGGTTGCCGCAATGGCAATGAGTTGCGCAATGGCGCAGAGTACGCAGACATGTGTTAAAAAAGAGAATTGCAAGTCCAAGTGCGAGCAGCGCAAGGAGTGTGCAAAGAAGGAATGTGCTGATGCCAAGTGTGCCAAATGCACTTGTGGCAATGGCTGCAAGAAAGCAGAAAGCAAGGCATGTGGCAGTTGCTGCAAGAAGGCAGAAGGCAAGTCATGCGGCAGTTGCTGCAAGAAGGCAGAAGGCAAGTCATGTGGCAGTTGCTGCAAGAAAGCAGAAGGCAAGTCATGTGACAAATGTACAAAGCAGGCAAATGGTCGCATGTGTGAGACAGAGGTTATGGTGAAGAGGTTCAACCTCACTGCCGATCAGGCTGCAAAGGTGAAGGCTCTCAACGAGCAATATCCCGATCAGGCTTGCGCCGGTGTAGGTAGACACCGTGCAGGTGTGCAGGGAAAGGCATGCAGCGCAGACAAGGAGTACCAAAAGAAACAGGAGGCATACGATGCGGGTATGAGGAAAATACTGACAAAAGATCAGTATGCGTTGTATGAGCGCAGCAAGCAAATGAAGAAATGCAAGTATAGTAAATGATAGTAAGAAACAAGAGCCGTGGCTGTTTTTTCATTGCCACGGCTCTCTTTTTTATAGATATGTCTCTCGTAGCATACCGTTAAGTTACATACGGGCTGTTGGTAAAAATCGTAATTTAAGTATGAGAAAAAAATTTTTGTTCGTCCTCGTTGCCTTGTTGTCTTTCCATGTCGGCATGGCTTTTGCACAGACATCAGAGACTGGGAAACAACATCGCATACTCATTGCATATTATTCCCTTAAGGGAGAAAAGAAAACCAGACAGGGGATGATGACCCTCGAACATGGTTTCACGGAGCAGGTTGCGATGAAAATACACAATTTAATAGGTGGGGATATGTGCCACATAGAGAACAAGACACCATATCCTGAAGCCTACGAGGAACTTAAGGAAGTGGCAAGGGAAGAGCGGAAATCCGGCAAAAGACCGGAACTGAAGCCATTGCCTGTCAACATTGACGACTATGATGTCGTGTTCCTCGGCTATCCGATATGGTTCGGGACGTTCCCTCCGGCAATGTTCACTTTCCTGCAGCAGTACGACCTTTCCTCCAAAACCATAATTCCTTTCAGCACAAGCGGAGCCACCGTGTGGGGACATACTTTGGAAGTTCTTCACGCCCAATATCCAGGAGCAGACATATTGGAAGGCCTTGAGTTGAGGAGTTTGGAGGTAAGTGCGTCAGATGTGAAAATAAGAGAGTGGTTAGAGAGCCTTCCGGTTGCCGTTCTCGATTGACATTTGACGCGAATTTGCCGCAGATGCCATCATCTGACGATAGGCATGTTGTTGCCCCCCTGTCTGTGATTAGGCAAGGAGATGGTTGACTCTACCTGGACTATTAGATTTTCCAGACCCCAAATGTCCACAATCACCAAAATGTAACTATATATTGTAAACTAATTCATATAAATTCCGTGCAATTATGAAACCATTTGCTTTATTATTTTATTTATCCATAATGATATTACCAAAGACCTCTTATGCACAAAGTATAAGCGGGCGTATTATTGATGAGTTATCACAACCATTACCATTTGCGAACATTATATTACTCTCTCAAAACGACTCTTCGTATATTCAAGGAACCGTATCGAAAGATAATGGTATGTTCGAAATCGAAATTACGGATAAGAATTGCATACTGAAAGTGTCGAGCATAGGTTATAGGACAATTTATGCTAATATACAATTAGGAAACATCGGAAACATTCAGATGCAACCCGAAACATATACCATGGGTGGTGTGACCGTAACAGGGCACAGACCTCAGATTAAAATATCAGATGAAGGAATGGTAGTAAACGTACAAAATTCACTACTACGTCAAGCTGGTACTGCTGATGATGTGTTATCTCAAATTCCAAGAATTTCTGGAAGCAATGGTTCTTTTAATGTGTTTGGAAAGGGCAGGCCACTTATCTATATTAATAATCGAAAAATCACCAATCCATCGGAACTCTCACAACTTAAATCATCTGACATAAAGGATGTTGAAGTAATAACCAATCCTGGAGCACAATATGGTGGAACTGTTCAGTCGGTAATTCATATCAAAACAATTAAACAACGAGATAACGGATGGAGCTTATCATCATATAGTTTTGTTAATATGTCTCGCAAATTTAGCCCTATGGAATCTTTCAATATAAAATATAAACATAATAATTTGGAGCTATTTGGAAATATTAGAATCCATTCTTTACACAATAAACAATATGCAGAATTTGAACAAATAATGCAAGGCGACCATTTGGTCAAAGAAATAGGCAAGGACACTATATTTAACAATGGGGATAAGCAGTTAAGGGGACAATTTGGGGGAAGTATTGATTTTAATGAAAATAACGGGTCTATAACGGTTCATGTGGGTAATCGAGTTTTAATCCACCTGTTACGAAGTAGGCCATATACTTAAAGTTTTCTGTATTGACAAATCCTCTTGCCCTCTTTTTAGCGAG
>URLI01000049.1 GCA_900548585.1 uncultured Prevotella sp.
GCAAAGGTAGTAAGGCAGGAAGACCACGCAAAGGCGGCTAATATTGGATGCTTACCAACAAACTGCAAGCTGGGCCGGCATCTGCCACAACACAGGGAATGGTCAAAAGGATTACGGGGTGAGGGAGACGCTTACCGCAGGGCAGCGATGCCTTATGTCGGGTTGACGAAAGTTGCGAGCACCATCATCAGAGCCAGTTCCGCCACAAGGACAAATGCCGGGACCCACAACTGCACGGCACTGATTTCCCTCGAGCGGAAATCATCTGACATGTGCCGCACTGAATACCTGAATAAAAAATACACGATGGTGGAGTTGAAAGCCCCCAGCAACATTCCGGCAAGCACGTCGCCAAAATAATGAACCCCAAGGTACATCCTGGAATAACATACAATTGTTGCCCATATTATCATTGTCGCGGTAAGAGTGCCCCTGCGGAAGACATGGAACACGAAGAACACCATTCCCCAGCAGTTGGCCGCATGGGCATATGCAAAGCCGTATGACCATCCACGGTATCCGTCGCTGACGTGTATGAAAGAGGAAATGGGATTGGCGAGATTCGATGGGCGCAGCCTTCCAACGGCAGGCCGGATGACAGACGAGCTTATCTGATCGTCCATGACCAGCAGGAGCAAGGACAACAACAGGAAAGTGAGGGCTACCTTCCAAGGAAAATTCCTGAAGGCAAACACCGCCAGTGCCAGGTAAAACGGGACCCAGATGTAAACGCCGCTGAACATTTCCATCAGATTGTCGGCGTAAGCGCAATGAAAGCCGTTAATCCACAGGGAAATCCCGGCATCTGCCTCAATCAGGGTTTGCAATATTCCGAGTGACAAAACAGAAAAGTTTAAACCGTATATTCAACTTCAAAAATGTGACTGCGCTTGCAAAGTTAAGAAAAAAAATCAAATGTTGTTCCAAATCTCGACTTTTGTCACCCTTTTCCCTGAAAAATGTCTTTTCAGCTCCTTTTGTTTATCTCAAAAAAGTTGGATTTCTTAATAGAACTTACGGGTTCAAGTGGCACTTCCGACGCGACACACCTCGCGCGTTATTACAAGTGGGCTGACGGCATAAACAGTTCCGCGTGGGACACAGGAGAGCGGCGGCAATGGCACACACCTGCCATGCCATGCCTTCCCGCAGCCACACTAATGTGACGCGGCCCATACAGTGAGCAGTATCAACAGCAGGGCCATCACGCCCCACCTGAAATACTTGAACGCCAACTGTATTCTCCTTGCATTGTCGATACCCATAACCATGACCTGTTGATTTATTGATTTGATGAAATGGTGCCAACCTCGTCCGTGAACCGCTTCGATGCCCTCAGCTGGTGGCGCATGTTGTTTAACAGCATGTGGCTCTCCTGAAGCATGTTGAGATAGACTATTGCCACATTGTAGTTTCGGTTGTCCCTCGACAACTGTATCCTGTCTATGTGTCTCTTCCTCAGCCTTGAAATCTCGTCCTTCAGGTCGTCCGCCGATGACATCAGGTTCCTGTATCCCGAATAGTCGCCTGCCTCGATATAGTTTGCCGTCCTCGCCATCAGCACGTTTGCCATGTCGCATATTGGCGCGAACTCATCGGCGTACTCCTTTGGCAGGGCCTTGAAGTTGTTGTCAACGTGCATCTTTGCCGGTTCGAGCATACGTTTCAGGCAGTAGACATACTGCACTGCTGAGTTGATGCCCATGTGATACCATGTGTTTCGCTCGAGCGCCAGTCTCTGGTCGATGTGCCTCATGCCGATAATCTCACGGCGGCGCAGGCGTTCGAGCCTCTTCTGCTGGCCGGCAATCCTGTCCCTGGCACCGCGCAGCCTGCCCGACGAGTGCCCCGCGAAGCCCTGTGTTATGTCGGTCAGTGCCTCTATGGCGAAGCGCGTTGTCGCCACCTGTGTATTCATCACGTGCTTCTTGAGCAGCTCCCATGCCACGTCTGTGTCGGTCGTCCTTATGAGCAGCTGGAACGTATCGTCCTCTGCCCTCGCCTTTTGCTTCTTGTTGTAACGCTTGTTGCTGCGCCACAATATCAGTCCCACAGCGACCATGAACAGGCACTGCACCGGGAACCTGCCGAAATACATGCATGTCACGACAATGGCGCACGCCGTCGATGCTATCGCCGCAGTGAGCAGCCATCCGCCGACGACGCTTAGCACGCCCGTTATCCTGAACACCGCGTTCTCCCTGCCCCATGCCTTGTCGGCAAGCGACGTACCCATGGCGACCATGAAGGTGACGTAAGTGGTTGACAGCGGCAGTTTCTGCGTCGTTCCGAGAATGATGAGCATCGCAGACATCACGAGGTTTATCGACGCGCGCACCTCGTCGAATGCCGCGCCCTTGGGCAGGGAAATGTCCGCCGTGTTGAACCTCGTTGCCACTTTCCTCCGCACCGGATGCGGCACGATTCTCGTGAACATGTCGATCACGCTCTGGCTTGTCCTCACGATGCTGCGTGCGGCGCGCGACGTGCCGAACATCTCGTTGCCCTCGTCCTGCGCCGATAGGTCAACGCTTGTCTTTATCACGTTCTTGGCCTTCTTGGACATTGTCATAGCGGTAATCATGACCGCTGCGGCAATGACGAGGTAGAGCAGCGGCGAGCTTGCCGACTCCTCGAGACTTGTCATCATGAAAGTCGAGGCGTTGCCGCTGCCGTTGGCGAAATAGTCCTGGAACGACGAGAGGCCGGCGAGCGGCACTCCGATGAAGTTCACAAGGTCGTTGCCGGCAAAGGCCAGCGCAAGCGAGAACGTGCCGGACAGCACGATGATCCTCAGCACGTTGACCTTCAGCATGTGGAGCAACTGCGACAGCAGCGCACTTGCCACGAAGGCGCACGCGACGAGCAGCAGGAAATGCTGGTTGACCCATGCACGGTCGGCGTCGGTGACGAACGACGCGGTCTTCAGTCCCTGATAGAATACGAAGAAAAGCATCACAGTGAACGAGAAGCCGCCGAAC
Organism: uncultured Prevotella sp.; assembly: GCA_900548585.1. Taxonomy (GTDB): domain Bacteria; phylum Bacteroidota; class Bacteroidia; order Bacteroidales; family Bacteroidaceae; genus Prevotella. The sequence goes on from URLI01000049.1 coordinate 2,982, forward strand.
AGCCCGATGAAATATTTCAGCCGCTCGCGGTACTTGAACGTGAAGGCGAGCCTCGATACCCACTGCACCACGGTGCCGAGCGCGAACGCCACGAGAACAGAGAAGAATATGGCGGCAATCATCTTGAGTGCCGAGCCGGCGTCCAGCAACTGCGTTAACTCGAGGCTGGAGTCGCCTATAACCTTGATGCAGGCAAGCGCGAAAGTGCCTCCGATGAGCTCGAACACCATCGACACCGTGGTGGATGTCGGCAGCCCGAGATTGTTGAATATGTCGAGTATTATAACGTCTGTCACCATGACCGCCATGAATATCATCATGACCTGCTCGAACGAGAAGTTGGAAGGGACGATGATGCCGTGCCGGGCCACGTCCATCATGCCGTTGCTCGTCACTGCGCCGAAGAACACCCCGACGGCCGCGATGACCAGCACAGTCCTGAACCTGGCCACCTTAGCCCCGATTGCGGAGTTGAGAAAGTTGACCGCATCGTTGCTGACACCCACCCACAAGTCGAAAATGGCGAGTGAGAGAAGGAAACAAACGATAACCACATAAGATAATTCCATACAAGACAACTGTTTTTTTTATTATTACCTTTTATTATATATTGCTGAAGCGCCGTCTGCCGGGACTTGTTCCTGGCGTCACAGCGCCCATCCGCTTTCCCTGGAGAACCGCCGCCGGCAGCGCTGGCAGCGGCAGCCCGCGAGCGATTCTCCGCCTTACATCTTTTCGACCGCAAAATTACGAGTATGAAATTACACGCCGTTTACAGGGATGTTATAATTGTGTTACAAATGCGATAATTCCAGCCATATTCATTGCCATGTAAAAAATTAATAACTATATTTGCAAGCGATAAAAACAGGTTACAAAAAATGGAGAAACAAAAGATACTTGTGGTTGACGACGAACAGGATCTCTGTGAGATACTCAAGTTCAACCTTGAGAACGAGGGGTTCGCCGTCGACACGGCAAACAGCGCCGAGGAGGCAATGGAGAAAGACCTTGCGGGCTACCGGCTGCTCATACTCGACGTGATGATGGGCGAGGTCTCCGGCTTTGCGATGGCAAGACGAATGAAACAGGACAAGACACTCGCCGCGATACCTATTATATTCCTCACGGCACGCGACACCGAGAACGACACCATAACGGGACTGAGCTTAGGCGCGGACGACTATGTCTCGAAGCCCTTCTCGATAAGGGAGGTGGTGCTGAGGGTGAAGGCCGTGCTGAACAGGACGGCCCACAACGAAAGACCGGAGGAGCAGGCAATAAGATATGAGGACCTGGAGCTGGACCTCGGGCGCAAGACGGTGAGCATAGGCGGGAAGGACATCCCGTTCACGAAGACGGAGTTCGAGATACTGCGCGTGCTGATAGAAAACAAGGGAAGACTGTTCGGCAGGCAGGAACTCATCGACAAGATATGGCCGAGCGATGTGTATGTCATCAACCGCACCATAGACGTGAACATCACGCGAATAAGGAAAAAACTGGGACGTTTCGGAAAAAACATCGTAACAAGATTAGGATATGGATACTACTTCAACGAATAATTACCCGAGGAAGCGCTCCATCGGCAAGCGCGTCTTCATACTAATAGTGTCGCTTTTCGCACTCGTGATTTTCTCGTTCGTGTTCCTCTACAAGTCGAACGACAACAAGAACCGCATCGAGAACATCAACCAGAGGCTGCAGGACTACAACGACCGGATGTACGAGGTGCTGGAACTGAAAAGCGACAGCGGGAAAATCGCCGACAAGGAAACAATCGCGGACTACATCAAGACACACCCGCAGAAAGACATGCGCGTCACGATAATAAACAAGGACGGCTCCGTGATATTCGACAGCAGGCACAGGGAGGCAAGGGGAATAGCCAACCATGCCAACCGCAAGGAGTTCCGCCAGGCACTCAGGACGGGGCGGGGCTACGACATCAGCAGGGAAAGCAAGACGGTGAAGGGAAGGTTCTTCTACTCTGCGACATACTACCCCAGCGAGGACATGGTGATCCGGACCGCACAGCCATTCGACGAGGACCTCGGGAAAGACCTGTCAACAGACATCACGTTCATGGGCATATCGCTCATAGCACTCATCGTGGTGTCGGTGTCGCTGTACCGCTTCATACACAAGGTGAGCAACAACGTGACGCAACTGAGGCTTTTCGCGGGGAAGACCGACAACAACGAGACGCTGAACATCGAGGATCTTGCGAAGTTCTCGGACGACGAGCTCGGCGAAATATCGGAGCAAATCGTGAAACTGTACATACGACTGCAGAAGACAAAGAACGAGCAGAACATCCTGAAACGGCAACTCACGCAGAACATCGCGCATGAACTGAAGACACCGATTGCCAGCATAGAGGGATACCTGGAGACAATCCTCGGCTCGCCCGAACTGGACAGCGAGACACGCACGCGCTTCCTCGAGCGGTGTTACGACCAGAGCCAGAGGCTGGAGAGCCTCGTCAACGACATGTCGGCGCTCAACCGAATGGACGACGGAATATCCAAAGTGCAGTTCGTGGAGGTTGACATTGCACAGCAGATACACAACATTGAAAGCGAAATGGCACTGGAACTCGAGAAAAGGAAAATGAAACTCTGCCTGAGAATACCGGATGAGATGACCGTAAACGGCAACCCGTCGCTGATATACAGCATATTCCTGAACCTCACCGACAATGCCGTGGCATACGCCGGGGAGGGAGTCACCATCACCATAAGCGCAAGGGAAAACGACGAGGGCAACGCATACCTGTTCACGTTCAGCGACAACGGCGTGGGAGTGCCGCAGAAACATCTCGGACGCCTGTTCGAACGCTTCTACCGTGTTGACAAGGGCAGGAGCCGCAAGTTAGGAGGAACGGGGCTGGGACTGTCGATCGTGAAGAACGCAGTGTTGACACACGGCGGAAAAATCAGCGTGAGAAACAATCCCGACGGCGGCCTGTGCTTCACGTTCTCACTGCCCAAGAATGCATGAGACGGTAATGGGAACGGGCATTCACATGCCACATATTGCCCTTGGAAGACAGAACAGGCACGCCCTGGGACAATCCGCTGAAGTGGAAGAAAAAGGAATTGGGTGTCACGGCATGGAACGGGAGACACCCTCTTTCCTTTCTTTCCTTTCACAAACAATCAACTGGCATTAACCGAGCCCGTCATCATGCCGCGCCACTTGCGGTAGCCGAACACGGCGATGACGACATAGAGGGCATACAGCGAAGCCTTGAACGGTATGTCCTTGCCGACATACATCACTGCGGTCACGATGTCGACGACAATCCATATCAGCCACTGCTCCAGATACTTGCGTGCCAATGCCCACAGACCCACGAAACTGAGGGCGTTGGTGAAGGCATCGGCGACTGGCCAAAGGCTGTTGACATATTCCTCGCTTGGGTTTATCACTTCAACCAGCAGGAAATAGACGGCAGCCCACGCCACGAAGAAGAACAGCACGGATGGCAGGATGTGGCGGCGGCGGAAATGCGTGACGAGATATTCCCCGGACGACGACTGGCATGGAGCGTCGGTCCCTGCCCCACCCTGCTGCGTGCCGGCTGCCGCCAACCTTTGCGCCGACTGCCGCGCACGCCGCTGCTTGTACTGCCAAAGGGCGAAGCCATATATCGAGGCAAGTGTGTAGTACGCCGCCATACCGGCATCGCCATACAGCCCGTGCGACCAGTAAAGATATATGTCGAGCGCCGGCATTATCACGCTCACCACCCACAATGCGATGTGGGCGCGGTACTCCAGCCAGATGTAAACCAGGCCAAGTATCGTGGTGAGGATGTCCAGCCAGTGCGATGCCATGAAGTCATACATATTACCAACGGTTGAATTTTAAGACAAGGAACGGAGGGACTCCGGCGCCACGGCGCACGAAATCCCCCCGTGATTGCACTGTCAGAACCTGAGCGAGATGCTTCCCATTCCGGTGAAACCGGCTGAAGGGATGAAGCCTATCTGGTAATACCGGTTGTCCTCCGGGTGTCCGTTCTTGTCGCTAACGGCACTGTACACCCATCCGCTCTGCGCGTAATGCTTGTTGAAGATGTTGTTCAGGTGCGCGCCAAACGTCACCTCCTTCAGTCCGAGGAACTTCCTTCCGATGTTCAGCGTGTATGTCACGTTGGCGTTCACCACCCCGTATGACGGCAGCGAACGCGCCTCGTTCTTCGTGTTGTCGAGATACTGGCGGCTGACGCTCTGCGAGTGCAGCACGGCCTGCAGTCCCCTCCAGTGGAAGTTGACGAATGCGTTGGCGATGCACGAGGGCGAGAACGCCAGCGTTGAGTTGTCGTAGTGGATGGTGCGCGAGCCTTTTTCCCAGTCCTCCACCACCTCGTCGAAGTCCTTTACCTTGTTGCTGCTCAGCGCGATGTTAGCCTCCGCCGACAGCCACGGCGTTATGTCGCAGCCTGCCGACACCTCCATGCCCATGCGGTATGAGCTCTTGATGTTTGTCGTCAGCGGTTCGCCGATGTCGCTCACCGCGCCGGTCTGCACGAACTGGTCCTTGTAGTCCATGTAGAAGAGGTTGATGCCGAAATGGCACTCTGGCCTCATGTATGAATATCCTATCTCATAGTCTGTCAGGCTCTCCGCCTTCGGCGCCGGGTAACTGCCGTTGTCGGTGAAGTTGTTGCGCTCCGGCTCGCGGTGGCTCAGTGCCACCGATGCGTATGCGTTGTGGCCGTTACTGTGGAAACTGAAGCCCGCCTTGGGGTTGAAGAAGTCGTATTTCTTGTCGATGTCAAGCTTCTGGTTGCGGTATCCGCTCCCTTCCTCATAGAACTTGTCGTTGACGCCGTCGGTCTTGTAACCCACATGGCGGTACTGCATGTCAGCGAACACGTCGAACATCGCGTCGATGTGATACACAGCCTTCACGAACGCATTGCCGTCGGCCTTCTTGGCATCAGAGTCATAATATTTGTATTTCCCGTTTTTGAGCAGTTCCGCGCTCAGTCCTTCGTCTGCCACGTATGTCAGGTGTCCGAAATGGTTGCCCGAGAAATACTGGAAAGCCAGCCCGCCGATGATGTCCCAGTCCTCGTCCTTGTAGTTCATGTTCCACACCGCGCCGAAGGCATCCTGCTTCAGCCCCTTGCGGCGCACGAAGTCGGTCCTCTTCAGGGCATTGCCGTCAGGCTTTGTGAACGTCAGCCCGAACTTCTTCAGCTTGGCGTTGTACTTGAACTCGTTGTAGTAGCCATACCCGTGCGTGTAGTGCAGCGAGCCGCTCATGCTCCATCGGTCGCTGATGTTCCACGCCGCCGAGAGTATGTTGTGGTTCTGCCAGAAGTTGTCCGTCGTCTGCCTCCACAGCGAGCCGTCGCGCATCCGGTGTCTCTCGGTGATGTAGTTGCCGTTGGCATCCTTGGCAAAGTTTCCATCCTTGTCATACACGAGGTGCTCGTAGAGCGAGTTGTACCGCCCAAGGCCGGCATCATACAAATCCTTATAGGTCTTTATCCCGGTGGCAGCCCCGAACGTCCCGTCCATGAGACTGAGGTCATCGTCGCCTGCCGTCACGCCGCTCCACGCCTGCCCGGTCTTCTCGAAGTTGCCGATGTTCTTGTACCTTACCACGAAGTTGCCGCCGAGCCACGACAGTCCACCGTAGTACGAGCCGGACCGCCCCGACGTTCCGTGTATGAAGCCATCGGTGTTCGTCTCGTTGTAAGCCCCGTCGAAAATGAAGTGGTTCCCCAGCAGACCCGTCGAGAACGACAGACCTGTGCTGAAGGTGTTGTAAGAGCCGTAAGAACCTCGCAGCTCGGCCATCGGTGTCTGTGACGGGGTCTTCGACGACAGCGATATTGTTCCCCCGAAAGCGCCGTCGCCGTTGGTCGATGTACCTACTCCGCGCTGTATCTGCACGCTTCCCAGCAGCGAGGCATAGCTGTTCATGTTCGCCCAGAACACGCACTGGTCCTCGGGCGAGTTGAGCGGCACCCCGTCGAGTGTCACGTTGATGCGCGAGTCGCCCGCGCCGCGTATGCGCATGTAGGTAGTTCCCGTGCCTACGCCGTTCTCGCTCCACGCCAGCACGCCCGGCGTCTGCGAGAAGAGGAACGGCAGCTCGCGTCCCGTCTTCGAGAAGTCGGCAAGTTCCTTGCGCTTGATGTTCTCCACTGCGAACGGCGCGCCTTTCTGCGCCTTCACGCCGCGCACCACCACCTCCTGCAGTTCCTCCATGCGCAGCGAGTCGGTGGATACGCCCTGCGCACGCACACCCTGTGTGCCTGCCGTTGCGGCGACGAGCGCCGCAACCATGATAATGTTTCTTTTCATTCCTGTTTTTCAGAATAAAAATGTTCAACGTCGTAAGGGGATTTCCGCCTCTGTCAACAACCAACACCCTTTGGGCCAGTCCGCGCGCCATCAGTGCGCGCATTTGTCCTGCCAGTCAAAAATCGGGTGTTCGTTCATCCCTACGCCGGCATTACCCGGATCAGGTAAGAGGGTCTGATCTCAGCCCGCCCACGGCGGACACCCCTTGACTTGCCGTTTGCAAGTCGGCTGCAAAATTAATATAAAATAAGTCAACCGCAAAATAAAAGCGTGGGAAAAGGCATCATGGACACCGTTTTCCCCTGCAAAAAAGAATCGCATCCGCCACAAGGCACGATGATTCGTCGTTATGGCAAAGCGTCCCCGTGGCACCGTTCCCTGCCACGGGGACGCTTGCTGTCGGATGCGCGGCAACGCCTCGTCCGGTCAGTCCTGCATGAAGCCCTGCTGCCGCAGCGCGTCGAGGAACGTCCGCGACATGGCCTCGTTGTCGCGACGCGTGTACCTTATGTCGGTGAACACCTGCGCGAGCGTCTCCTTGTCGTTCACCCTCACGAACTCCTTGTTCTCCGGCAGCGCCTCCTTGGCGGAGTAGAACCTGTCTATGAGGGCTGCGTCGTAGTCGCGGTATGTCTCGCCGTGCAGTATCGCCTCCACCGGCAGGCGGTCGGTCTGCGGCGGGTTCTCGCCGGGCCACCCGAGCGTCAGCGTCGCCACGGGCATCACGAGGCGCGGCAGGCGCAGCACCTCGATTATCTGCTGCGGCATGTACACCGTGGTGCCGAGGTAGCAATACCCGAGCCCCTCCTCATCGGCGAGGTTGCAGAACGTCTGCGCATAGAGCAGCGCGTCGCTCGCCGCGTTGATGAAAGACAGGAAATTGTCGTAGCCCGGCAGGGCGCCGCGCTCCTCGGCCCACCGCGACGTGCGGCGGAAATCGGCGCAGAACGTGAGCACCACCGGGGCCTCCGTCACCATTGGCTGGTTGAAGTGCGCCGGCGCCAGCTGGCGCTTCTTCTCCTCCGACCGCGTCACCACGACGCTGTAAAGTTGCAGGTTTCCCATTGTCTGGGTGCGCTCGGCCTCACGCAGCAGCCGCGTGAGCAACTCCTCGCTCACGTCCATGCCGGCATATTTCCTGATGCTCCTTCTCTTGTTAAGTGATTCCATTACCTCATTAATTTATATATTTGTTAACGTTGTTTCTCGCCGGAGAGCGCCACATTGCACTCCCACGCTCTGCCCTTGCGACGTATGCGACTGCAAAAATACGAAAAAAAAACGAAATGTTGCTTAGTGTCAGTTTTTTTTAGTAACTTTGCAAGGTAATCTGGAATGTATTTACTGGAATATTTTCAAGGAAGTTCAAAGGTTAAAACATCAAAGTTGTTGAAATGAAACACACATTATTAAAATTATCAGGCCTCTTTATTAGTTTGATTTCCATCAATAGTCAAGCACAAAGTATCGCTTCAGCAATTCTATTACAAGATGGAACAACCGTAGACAGCTCTCATGTTTTTATTGATGGCGAAACACCAACGTTTCATGTACAAAACGGTCAATGTGAGAATGGCTTTTGGACTTTCAGTTTTTATGATGAAGATGGAATGAAAGAAGTATGTGTGGAATCAGAAACTGGAGCCGACAGTTTTACGTTTAAAATTGCCCCTGGACTTTTTTCGGGTCTTCCTTTTAGTCGCGAGAGTCAGCATATTGAGTTCCCAAATGACTCTTCTGTTTACTCTCGTTGCTCTGTTGATTTACATCAGGGCGACATCATCGTAGACAGTGTCACGCTAATATTGAATGTGTTACCTTCACGCCCAAAAGTCAAAAAAGCGTCTATATTAGGCAACTTTGATTTTGAAGATGGTGGATATACCCCTTTGGCAGAACTAACCATATTGTTCTCTTCTGAGAGAATGAATGAGTGCTGGCTGTTGTCTTATTCTTCCGATAGCGTACATGTCTTCCAGTTTCCGGAAATTTATGGTGGCGTATATGAACCTGTCAATGTAAATGAAATATGTAAAAATTACTATGAATTCAAATATAATTATGCCGATTGGGGAGAATTCTACACGATCACATCTTTAAACAAATATGGGGGTGTTAAAGGAGATACGATATTTACTAATTCAATAATTGATGACCCCGAAATCCTAAGTTATTTGGAAGCCATACATAACCAGGCGGCTGCAATTGACGAAATGCAGGACGAAAACTGGCAAATTTATATACACAACAATAAACTTATCACAGAAGGTTTACATAGTACGCAAATATCGACTGAAATTTACTCCGTCAATGGCACCTTAATTAAAAGAAGTAATTCAACTGATGCCATAGACTTAAATAATTTACAACAGGGAGTATATGTTGTAAAGATAAGATCGAACAAGAAGAACAAATACATAAAAATAAATAAAAGATGAAAAAGACCATATTATGTTGGTTATCGTCAATTGCAACTTTGTCCATTAATGAGGGTGTGTCATAATTGACTATGGTCATTTATGGCGCACCCTCTTTCTGTA
>URLI01000050.1 GCA_900548585.1 uncultured Prevotella sp.
TACAGAAAGAGGGTGCGCCATAAATGACCATAGTCAATTATGACACACCCTCTTTTCGTTTCTTCCTGAGAACTTTTTGCGTGGAAAAGTCGTACAAAGAAACATCATGCACGCAAAAACTATGACATTAACCCACCCGGTGTTGTAATGACCGGTTTTGTGTTAACAAGCGTCTGCCTGCCTCATGCATGCGGCAGGCAGACGGTTGTTTTGTTTCCGCGTGACGCGGAACTTATTGCGGGCGGTTACTTCTTCTCCCCAGACTCGCTTACCCTTGCCTTATTGCCCATCACGAGGTAGGCAACAGGCGAGGCGATGAATATTGAGGAGAGTGTGCCGAACACGACACCGAGTATCATTGCGAACGAGAACGAGCGTATGCTGTCGCCTCCGAGGAAGAAGATACAGAGCAGCACGATGAGCGTCGATACTGACGTGTTCACCGTTCGTGCCAGCGTCTCGTTGATGGAATTGTTGAAGTTCTCGCGTGTCTCGCGCTTCTTGTACAGCCCGAGGTTCTCGCGTATGCGGTCGAACACCACCACCTTGTCGTTTATGGAGTAACCTATGACGGTAAGTATGGCGCCGATGAACGTCTGATCCACCTCGAGCGAGAACGGAACGATGTTGTATAGTGCCGAGAAGAAGCCGATGACGATTATCGTGTCCACGGCCAGTGCGACTATTGAGCCGACGGAGAATGCGATGTTGCGGAAGCGCAGCAATATATAAAGGAATATGGCGGCGAGGGCAATGACGAGCGAGAATATCGCGTTGTACGTTATGTTCTTCGCTATGCTCGGCCCCACCTTGGTGCTGCTGATTATCGATCCGCCCTCGCGTATGTCCGGGTTCTTGAACGACTCGACGTTTGCCTGGCTCACGAAGCCGCTCTTCTTCAGTGCGTCGTACAGTATTGTCTCTGCCTTGTCGTCCTCGTCGGGCGAGTTGCTCTCGATGTTGTAGTTGGTCGATACGCGTATGGTCTTGCCGTCTGTTCCGAGTGCAATTACATTGGTGTTTGCCAACCTGCCTGCTTTCTCGCCCACGGTGTTTTTGAACGCTCCGTCAAGAACCTTGCGTACATCCTCAACGTGTGTGGGCTTGTTCAGCGTCACGACATAGTTTCGTCCGCCCGTGAAGTCGATTGACCGGCTCAGGCCACGCAGGGCGAAACTTACTACGAACAGCGCGACTACTATTCCGAACACCGTGAACGATTTCTTGTAGTTCGACATGAACTTGAAGTTGGTTCCCTGTAGCATGTTCTTGGAAATGCCGGTGAAGAACTTGAGGTTCTGCCAGTGTCCGCCGTTCAGTCGGTTCTCATATACAAGACGTGTCAGGAACACTGCCGTGAAGAACGAGCAGCAGATGCCGATGCCCAACGTTATGGCGAAGCCGCGTATCGGGCCCGTTCCTATAACGCCGAGGATTATTGCCGTTATCAATGACGTGAGGTTCGAGTCGAAGATGGCGGAGAAGGCGTTGCTGTAACCCAGCTGCACGGCCTCCCTCATGCCCTTGCCCTTTCGCAGTTCCTCCTTTATGCGCTCGTATATCAGCACGTTGGCGTCGACTGCCATACCGAGCGTCAGCACGATACCCGCGATACCGGGCATCGACAGCGCCGACTGGAACGAGGCCATGATGCCGAGCGTGAAGAACAGGTTGATGAGCAGTGCGCAGTTTGCGAGCATACCTGGTATGAAGTTGTACATCATCACCATGTATATCATAAGCAGTATGAATGCCACCACGAACGAGATGAGGCCTTGCTGTATCGACTGTGCTCCGAGTGTCGGGCCCACCACCTCTTCCTGCACGATGCGTGCCGGCGCCGGCATGCGTCCCGACTTCAGCGTGTTGGCGAGGTCCTTGGTATCCTCGATGGTGAACGTTCCGGTTATCTCGGAGTTTCCGCCCGAGATCTGGTCGTTCACGCGCGGTGCCGAATACACCACGTTGTCGAGCACTATTGCTATCGCCTTGCCGACGTTTGCCTTTGTCATTTCCGCCCAGCGGCGTGCGCCGTCGGTGTTCATCTGCATGCTCACGCACGGACGGCCGGTGACTGGCTGGAAGTCGTCCTTGGCATCTGTTATCACGTCACCCTCGAGCGGCGCGCGCCCGTTGATGCCGGTCATTTTCAGCGCGTAAAGCTCGAACACGTTCTTGGTGCCGTCTGCCGCCTTCGCGCCCCAGAGCAGTTTCAGGTCGCCCGGCAGGATCTGCCTTGCCGCCTCGCTGTATATAATCCTGTTGATGTATGCCGTGTCCCGCAGGTTGGCATACCCGACAAGCGCGTTGGAGCCTTTCGGTGCGGTCTGCAGCACTGCGAGCAGCGGGTTCTGTTTCTTTGCTGCCTCGAGCGCGGCTGTTGCCGTTGCGTTCCTCTCGGTCTGCTTGGCCATGTTCGCATCGTTCTTTATCTTGAATTTCGGCTGTGCCTTCGCCTCGGTTGCCTTATCTGCTGCCTTTGCCGCCTTCTTTTGCTGCAGCGTGTCATTCTTGGTGCTGTCTGCCGCAGCGGTTCCTCCGGCGGCAACCTTGCGGTCCAGCTGTGCGAGCAGCGGTGTTATCTCCTCGCTGTTGTATGTTTCCCAGAACTCCAGGTTTGCCGATCCCTGCAGCAGTTTGCGTATTCGTTCCGGCTCGCGCACTCCAGGCATCTCGACCATCAGCCGTCCCTGCTGTCCTTCCAGCTCCTGTATGTTTGGCTGCACGACTCCGAACTTGTCGATACGCGTGCGCACCACGTTGAACGAGTTCTTCACGGCGTCATCCACTGCCGTGCGCAGTGCTTTCTCCACTTCCTTGTCGGAGCTCTGTGTCGAAACCTTTCCCTTCAGTTGCTGTGTTGCGAATATTTCGGCGAGGCGGTGCCCTGGCGCTGCCTTGCGGTATGCGTTGATGAAGAGTGTTATGAAGTCGCTCTGACTTGTCTCCTCGTCAGCCCTCGCCTCTTCGAGCGCCTTGCGGTATGCAGCGTCCTGCTTGTGGTCGGCCAGAAGGTCAACCACGTCGGGCACCGAGATTTCGAGAATTACGTTCATTCCACCCTTTAGGTCGAGGCCGAGGCCTATCTGCGTCTCGAGGCACTCCTGGTAGGTGTAGCCGTCATTGATGCCGAACGGCAGCTTGAGGTAGCGGACAGAGTCCTTGTATTCCTGCTGCGCGATGGGGTCAGAGATTTTAGCGGCCTGCCTGTCGTAGTAACTGGTTGCTGCCGAGAATGACAAGTAGAAGATGCTTGCCAGTGTCAGCATGATGGCCACCGTGATTACGATTCCTTTGTTTTGCATTTCTTTATTTTACTTTTTAATTATATAATTCTTACATTATAATAGGGTGCAAAGATAATTATTTTTTCACATTTGGGAAAATTTAAGGCAGATTATTATTCATTTTTTATCGCCTGCCGCTTTTTTTCAGCCAGCAGCGCATCGGATAATGGTCGGAGGCGCGCAGTCTGTCAATAACCTGGCAACGGTACGGGACCCAGTCGGACGAGCAGAAAATATGGTCTATGCGGAAGTGCATCCCGTTCTGCTCGTATGAGAACCCAGGGCCCGTCGCGGTTGCCGTGTAGCAGTCGTTGAGGCGTTTGTCCATCTCGTGGTGCGAGTATGAGATTGGGGTCTCGTTGAAGTCTCCGCACACGATGATGCTCCTTCCGCCGGCCTTCAGGCTGTCGATATAGTGGCACACGGCTTTCACCTGTGCCGCTCTTTCGCGGGTTGCGTTCACGAGTTTCTCCGTGATGAGTTTGTTTTCCCTATTGCGCAGGTTGCGGCTGCCGCTGCCGCTGATTATCTTTTCCACCTCAGACCGTTCCTCCTCGCTGAGTTTGTAGCTCTGAAGGTGATTGGCCACCACCGTCACGGTGTCGCCGTTAATGAGCAGGTGGAACGCCGCGCTCATGTTGCCCCCCGCATCGTATGGTATCAGTTCGCTGCCGATGACCTTGAATCGGCTCGTCATGAATATCAGTTTCCCGTTGCTGTTGCTCACTTCCGCAGTGTGCCTGCCAGTCTCCCTAAGCATCTCCCACTTGCTCCTGTTCTGCGGAACTTCCTGAAAACAAGCGATGTCTGGCTTCGAACGGTTGAGGTATCTGACCACTGTGTGCAGCGCGTCGATGCTGTCCTCCGGCACACTGAAGTTGAAGTCCATCACGTTCATGCTGAACACCTGTATGGCATCACTCGGAGGGTCTGCCGGAATGTTTACCGGGCAATACTCGCGCATGGGCGGGAAACACGCCGCGAAGCCCGCCAGCGGTATCACCGCGCCGCGCCACTGGAAGATGATCCAGAAAACGAGGAAGAATATGTTGGCAAGCATGAAAAAAGGGAAAACCAGTCCCGAGCACGAGATGAAAGGGTGCGCGGCGGCATCGAAACAGCCACTGTAACCTGTTGTCACCGCCGCAATCACGGTTATGGCGTTTGCTATAACGGCAAATGTTGTTACGGCAGCCCTGACTCTCCTCGGCATCATCTGTCGTCGTTGCCGAACAGCCGGCGTTTCTCCTCGGCGGTCAGGCTGTCGTAGCCCGAGCGTTTTATCTTGTCGAGGATGCGGTCTGTCTCCTCGTCATTTTCTTTCCTTCTCGCATTGTAGTCCCAGTCGGGGTTCGTGTCCTCCGGCGTTTTCCGCTGCCTGTGCCTCCCCCGCCTCATCTTGTCGAAGAAATTGTCCGCGCGCCATCCGCCGCCGTTGCCTCCGTCATTACTCTTCCAGTACTTTATTATTATCCAGCCGACGAGCATTCCGCCGAGGTGGGCGAAGTGTGCCACGCCGTCGCCTGTTGTCGCGAGAGCCGAGAAAAGTTCTATGGCAACGTAGATCATCACGAACCACTTGGCCTTGATTGGCACCGGCAGCGGGAAGATGAATATGCGTTCGTTTGGGAACGACATGCCGAAGGCGAGCAGTATGCCGTAGACCGCGCCCGACGCGCCCACGGTGTTCCACATGTTGAGAAACTGGTCCATCGGCATTATGCCATATCCTGTGTTCACGCTGTCGTAGGCCGCCATGCCCTCTATGACGAAGCGGCTGTACTGCGCCATCTCCTGCACCAGTCCCGCGCCGATGCCGCACGCTATGTAGAAGAACAGGAACCGCCTCGACCCCAAGGTGTTCTCAACCACAACGCCGAACATCCACAGGGCGAACATGTTGAAGAAGATGTGCTGGAAGCCGCCGTGCATGAACATGTATGTCACAAACTGGTAAACCCTGAAGTCGGATGCCATGAAGAAATGCAGTCCGAGATAGTCCGCGAGCTCGATCCCCCTCATTTGGAAGACCCACGTCGCTATGAACATCAGGACGTTGATTATCAACAAATTCTTTGTTACTGCCGGAATGCTGCGCATATATTTTATTAAATGTTTTGTTATAAAATCGAAGCAAAAGTACTAAAAATATCCTTCAAAAAGCACAAATACGGGCTTTACAGAACTTTTTTTTACTAAAATCCTCATTTTTTTTGGTTTTTTGTTTGTTTTGTGGATGGATTAAAGTATATTTGCGCTTGAAAAACGTGAGTAAGATACAGGATTTTTAATAATTTTAATCAACCACAATTATGAACAAAACAGAATTAATAAAGAGGATTGCCGAAAATGCCGGTATAAGCCAGGTTGACGCAAGGAAGGCTCTTGACGCAACATTTGACTCCATCAAGGAAGCCCTGGTCAATGAAGAGAAAGTGACGCTGATAGGTTTCGGCACGTTCAGCGTATCAGTGCGCGAGGCACACAAGGGCGTTAACCCGAAGACCGGTGAGAAGATCGACATCCCGACAAAGAAAGTGGCAAAGTTCAAGGCTGGCGCCGAACTTGCCGACGCGCTGAAATAACATTCAAGCGTTATCAGAAATCGTGTCACGGATTATATTTTCCATACGGGAAAACGCATATTGCACAACGTGGCACATTTCCACACGCGCTCGCGCGGTGTTTTCAGTAAAGACAAAAAGGAAGAGGGGCGTGGATGTCCCTCTTCCTTTTTTATCCCAATCCGGTCATTGCAGCACGGGCTGACCCTGCCTGCGGCCTGCATATTTCCCATGGCGGGCTTCCGCTGTCAGCCCTTAACCGTTATCAGGAAATAGTTCTTCTTCCCTCTCTGCACGAGCATGTATTTCCCGTCTATCAGATCCCCGGAGGTGACGACGCGGTCGGATGCCTGCAACTTCTCCTTGTTGAGGCTCACTCCGCCGCCCTGCACCATCTTGCGCATCTCGCCCTTCGACGAGAATATCGGTGCAGACTGCGTGAAAAGCTCGATGGCAGGTTGTCCCAGCTGGTCTGCGGTTATGTCGTGGCGCGGAACACCGTCGAAGACGTCGAGGAGTGTCTGCTCGTCGAGTTTCCGCAGGCTCTCCTTCGTTGACTTGCCGAAGAGTATGTTCGAAGCCTCTATCGCCGCATCGAGATCCGCGCGGGAGTGCACCATGACCGTCACCTCCTCGGCAAGGCGTTTCTGCAACATCCGCCTGCCCGGATCCTGGCGGTGGTCTGCCACCAGCGTTTCTATAGTGTCGCGGTCGAGCGACGTGAATATCTTGATATACCGCTCGGCCTCGTCGTCACCGGTGTTGAGCCAGAACTGGTAGAAGCGGTATGGCGATGTCCTTTTCGGGTCGAGCCACACGTTCCCACTCTCGGTCTTTCCGAACTTCTTTCCGTCGGCCTTCGTTATCAGCGGGCATGTCAGCGCGAATGCCGGCTCTGCGTCGCTGCCGAGCGTGCGGCGTATCAGTTCGGTTCCCGTGGTCATGTTTCCCCACTGGTCGTTCCCGCCGAGTTGCAGGCGCACGCCATGGTGCCTGTAGAGGTGCAGGAAGTCGTATCCCTGTAGCAGTTGGTATGTGAACTCGGTGAACGACAGCCCGTCGCGCGCCGTGCCGTTGAGCCGTTGCTGCACGCTCTCCTTCGCCATCATATAGTTCACGGTGATGTGCTTTCCCACCTCGCGTGCGAAGTCGAGGAATGAGAAGTCCTTCATCCAGTCGTAGTTGTTCACGAGCTCGGCGCGGTTCGGGGCGTCGCTCTCGAAGTCGAGGAACTTTGCGAGTTGCCTCTTGATGCACTCCTGGTTGTGCCTCAGCGTCTCCTCGTCGAGCAGGTTGCGCTCGAGGCTCTTGCCCGATGGGTCGCCGATCATTCCCGTCGCGCCGCCGACGAGTGCTATCGGCCTGTGGCCGCAGCGTTGCAGGTGCCGCAGCATCATCACGCCGCAAAGGTGCCCGATGTGGAGCGAGTCGGCAGTGGGGTCGGTGCCGAGGTAGGCCGACACGCGGTGTCCGTTGAGGTATTCTTCTGTTCCTGGCATTATCTGCGCGAGCATGCCGCGCCATTTCAGTTCTTCTACAAAGTTCTTGTTCATTGTCATAGTGGGATTATTGTGGTTATTGGGATTTGTCAGTGCTGCCACTGCCATGCCGTGACGAGGTCTGCGCGAGGTCACGGCACGGGATCGTAGCCGCTCCCGCCCCAGGGATTGCACCTTATGATGCGCCAGATGGCAAGCGCGAGTCCCTTGACGGGGCCATGCTTCATTATCGCCTGGCGCGCATACTCTGAGCACGTCGGTACGAAACGGCACGATGGTGGCGTGTATGGCGTGATGAAACGCTGGTAGAAAATTATCGGGCGGGTGAGCATCCATGACAGGCCATGGGACATTGCTTTAATCATCTTCATGTCATTTGCCCTCCCGTGCGTCATCCATCGGCATCTTGCCGCTGACAATCTTCTCTGCCACGCGCTCCAGTATGTTGCGCACCTTGCGGTGCACCTTCGCCGATGCGTGCAGCCGGTCGTCAATCCACACGAATGCCAATAGCAACTGCCTGCCTTGCAGCTCCGCGAGCGCGCCTGCCAGCACCTGCTTGTTGAGCCGGTATGCCTCGCGCACCTGCCTCTTCACGCGGTTGCGTTTCACGGCACGCCTGAACATTCTTTTAGGCACGCTGACCATCATTGCCGCCTCTGCCTCTCCCTTCTCTCTTGGCACGACGGCATAGACCGCCCTTAGCGGGAAGGCGGACATCGACTTGCTGTGCCCTCCGCCGAAGAGGCGGCCCATTTTTTTCTTGCTGCTGATCCGCTCTCCCTTGCCGAGTGTAGGAGCGTCGGTTACTGCCATTTGTTTTCCTTGTCCTGTCTATTCCTCATTCTCCAGCAGGTAGTGCCGCAGTGCGCCGGTCATTGACGGGTAATCCTTTGTCGGCGCCTCGATCGCCACCGTCAGCCCGGCGTCGTGCGCAGCCTTTGCCGTTGACGGGCCGAAGGTTGCCACGGATATGTCGTCGTGCTTGTCTCCGAAGTTTGACTTGAACGCCGTCACCCCCGCTGGACTGAAGAAGATGACCATGTCGTAGTCGAACGCGGCGGTCTCCTCTTCAGTGAAGTCGTTGCTCACCGTGCGGTACATCACGCACTCCCTGTGGTTGAGTTTCTTCGAGTCGAGCAGGTTCTTCACCTTGTCGTCATGCACGTCACTCATTGGGATGAGATATTTCTCCGTCTTGTGCTTCATCATGCTCGGCAAGAGATCGTTTATCTTTCCGGTACTTCCGAAAAACACCTTGCGCTTGCGGTACTGCACATATTTCTGTATGTAGTGCGAGATTGTCTCCGTGACGCAGAAGTATTTCATGTCCTCGGGGATCTCGACGCGCAGTTCCTTTGCCAGTTTGAAATAATTGTCGATGGCGTGCCGCGATGTGAACACGACGGCGGTATAGTTGAGCAGGCTAACTTTCTGCTGTCTGAACTCCTTTGACGACAGTTTCTCAACCTTTATGAAAGGCCGGAAAACGAGTTCCACGCCAAAGTCGCCGGCAATGTCGTAGTAGGGCGATTTCTCGCTTGAAGGCTGTGGTTGCGATACCAATATCTTCTTGACCATCTATATATTAATTTATTTTCAAATTGTTTACAATCATAACCCCTCCGCCGGCGAGTGCCAGCAGAGGTACTATTTCGAGCGTGCAAAAGTACAAAAAAATCTGCAATTTATAGCCGTTGTCGCGAAAAAATGTAACATAACACTTGTAAAAGGATAGTGTCTTGAACGCCAGCAGCACCGTGGCGGCGTAGACCAGCGCCGTCTCTATGTGCATGTTGAAATAGATTAGCAGCACCACTGCCGGGAAGAGCAGCACGCCGGCCATGCCGGTGAGGAATAGCAGCGACTTGAGCCATGCCGCATTGGCCGCCATGTCGAAGAAGACGCTGTCCACAACCGTGTAAAGCATTGCTTTCAGCAGGAAATACGCCAGACATGAAGCAAGGAAAATGGCTATCAGCGTGTAATGGGATTTCAGCACGAGCGGGTCGCTCACGGTTTCCTCCACATAGAAGAAAGCGAGCAGCGACAGCAGGAGTCCCGCAACGAATACGAGGAAAAACTGGAAGCGCATCTCCGACGTGGTCTCGTTCTCGGCAGTAGTGTTGCTGCGTCTGACACGGAAAAAATTCCTGGTCTGCCGGAAGATGAAGTCGCGCGAGCGCGAGAACGCTATCATCCCGAGGACGAAGCACGCGAGCAGCAGCCCCGTTATCAGGTCGTCGCCGCGCATGTTGTATGGCACGGGGGCGCCGGACACGCCATAGCGCCCACCCGAAAGCTCGGGGTGGAACATTGAGTCGCTGGCGAAGAATGACTCCTCGAAGAACGGTTTCTTTCCGTCTGCCGCCACGACCGTGTCGAACGGCATACGCAGTGTGTCGGGCCGCGTGCTGATATGTTCCGCCGAAGGCTTGAAATTTGCCTGTATGGCCGAGTCCTGCTGTGCCGGTGTCGCATTCCCCGGCAGGCTCTGGAGCACCATCCTCGGTGTCAGTCCTGTCGCGGCGCCGCTCCCGTCATGGTTCTCCTGCCGGTCTCCCGCCGCCTCGTCCGCAGTGTGTTGCCTGACATTGCTCAAAGAGTCTGCCCCGTGCGCCATGCCACTTTCCAGCATATACATCAATTCCCTGCTCCCATATTGTTTCCGCTACTCATCTAAATGAGGAACTCTCTCCTTATCCTCTCCACCTGGTCGAGTTTCTCCCATGTGAAAAGCTCCACGTCAATGACCTTCTTCTCATGATACCTTGACATGAATTCCTTCCTGACAGTCTTGCTCTCGCGCCCCATGTGGCCATATGCCGCCGTCTCCAGGAACATCGGCTGCCGCAGTTTCAGATGCCGCTCGATTGCTTTGGGACGCAGGTCGAACATCTTGCCTATCCTGTCTGCCAGCTCGCTGTCGGTCATGCTGACGTGTGACTTCCCGTAGGTGTTCACATAAATGTTTACCGGTTCTGCCACTCCGATGGCATAACTTATCTGCACGAGCATCTCGTCAGCCACTCCGGCAGCCACCATGTTCTTTGCAATATACCGCGCCGCGTATGCCGCCGAGCGGTCCACCTTGCTCGAGTCCTTGCCCGAGAACGCACCGCCTCCGTGCGCGCCCTTTCCTCCGTAGGTGTCAACGATTATCTTGCGGCCCGTCAGCCCGGTGTCCCCGTGAGGCCCGCCGATGACAAACTTGCCCGTTGGGTTGACGTGATATATTATGTCGTTCCCAAACAGTTTCAACACTTTCTCACTGTTTATGCCTGCCTTTACGCGCGGCACGAGGATGTTCTCCACGTCCATGCGTATGCGTTCCAGCATACGCCGGTCGGCCTCCTCCTGGCTCCCTGCCTCCCTGGCTGTCACGAACTCGTCGTGCTGCGTTGACACGACGATTGTGTGTATGCGCTGCGGCGTGCCGTCGTCGCTGTACTCCACCGTCACCTGACTCTTCGAGTCGGGGCGCAGGTAGGTCATTTCCTTTCCCTCGCGCCTTATCTGTGCCAGCTCGTAAACCAGCCGGTGTGCGATGTCGAGCGACACCGGCATGAAGTTCTCCGTCTCGTTCACGGCGTAACCGAACATCATGCCCTGGTCGCCTGCCCCCTGGTCTTCGGCAGTCTTTCCGGCCTCCTGCAGCGCCCTGTCAACACCCCTGTTGATGTCGCCGCTCTGCTCGTGGATGGCGGTCATCACGCCACACGACTCACCGTCAAATTTATAGTCACTCTTGGTGTAGCCAATCCTGTTAATCGTCTTTCTCGCAATAGTTTCCAAGTCTATGTAAACATCACTGCGCACCTCTCCCATTATCACCACCTGCCCGGTGGTTACGAATGTCTCTATTGCGCAGCGGGCTTTTTCGTCATAGGCCAGAAACTGGTCGAGCAGCGCGTCAGAAATCTGATCAGCCACTTTGTCGGGATGTCCTTCCGAAACTGATTCGGATGAAAATAAGTATGCCATTGCTTTGCTTGATTGAAAATAAAAAACAGTAAATTAATTTATCGCCTGCAAAGGTACAAAAAAAATGGGACAGGTGAACACAAGATGATGGAAAAGATTATTCGGAAGATCATATCCTGCAAATGGAATGCCATGTGCGTTCCCTTTTTTGTATATTCCCACCGCAAACAACTCTCAAAGAAAAGTACTATATTTGCTTCTCAAAACAATTCATATATAAATGGAAATTATGTATCAAGAACCTGTAAAGTCTGAAATGTATTAAGATTCAGGCTCGGAGACAGATAATAAAGAACCCCAGTTCGGGATAAGAAATAGTTCATAAAAAAGTTGATAGTCTCACAAATAT
>URLI01000051.1 GCA_900548585.1 uncultured Prevotella sp.
ACAGAAAGAGGGTGCGCCATAAATGACCATAGTCAATTATGACACACCCTCTTTTAAATCATCGTCAACCACAAACCGCGCTTCGTTGCGGTGCTTGCAAGTCACTCCACCGTCACACTCTTTGCGAGGTTGCGCGGCTGGTCAACGTTCTTTCCCTTGCACACGGCTGTGTGGTATGCGAGGAGCTGCAGCGGTATCGACGCTATGAGCGGCTCGAGACACTCGATTGTGTCCGGCAGCTCGATGCACTCGTCGGCGATGTGGCTTATCGTATCGTCCCCCTTGCTCACCAGTGCTATCACGCGCCCCTTGCGTGCCTTGATCTCCTGTATGTTGCTCAGCACCTTCTCGTACATGGCGTTGTGGGTTGCGATGACAACAACCGGCATGTCAGAGTCGATGAGCGCGATGGGCCCGTGCTTCATCTCGGCGGCAGGGTAGCCCTCGGCATGTATGTAGCTGATTTCCTTCAGTTTGAGCGCGCCCTCCAGGGCCACGGGATAATTGTAGCCACGGCCGAGGTAAATGAAGTTGCGGGCGTATGTGAACGTGCGGCTGAGATCCTTCACGCGGTCGTTCACCTTCAGCACCTCCTCTATCTTAGACGGTATGGTGACGAGTTCCTTGACGATGCGCTCGTATTCCGCGCGCGCTATGGTGCCGCGCTCCCATCCCAGGGCGAGCGCGAGCATTGCGAGGACCGTCACCTGCCCGGTGAAGGCCTTCGTCGAAGCGACACCTATCTCCGGCCCAACGTGTATGTACGACCCAGTGTCGGTGGCACGCGGTATGCTCGAGCCGATGGCGTTGCAGATGCCGTAGATGAACGCCCCGCGCTCCTTCGACAGGTTCACCGCTGCGAGCGTGTCCGCCGTTTCCCCGCTCTGCGATATGGCAATGACCACATCCTTCTCGCTGACCACCGGATTGCGGTAGCGGAACTCCGACGCATACTCCACCTCAACGGGTATGCGGCACAGGTTCTCAATCAGCTGCTTGCCGATAAGCCCGGCGTGCCACGACGTCCCGCACGCCACGATGATGATGCGCTCGGCAGCCAGCAGTTGCTTGCGGTAGTCGATCACGGCGCTCAGCGTGACGTTGTCGCCCTCGACGTTGACGCGCCCCCTCATGCAGTTTGTGAGGCACTCCGGCTGCTCGAAAATCTCCTTGAGCATGAAGTGCGGATAGCCACACTTCTCTATCTGCCCGAGGCTTATGTCCACGGTCTTCACCTCGTGCGGCAGCTTGATGTTGTACATATTTACCACC
Source organism: uncultured Prevotella sp. (assembly GCA_900548585.1). Lineage (GTDB taxonomy): Bacteria > Bacteroidota > Bacteroidia > Bacteroidales > Bacteroidaceae > Prevotella. The sequence continues at coordinate 1,273 of URLI01000051.1, forward strand.
TGCAGTTCCTTGCCGCGCGTCATCACCGCGATGTTGCCGTCCTCGAGGTAGACCACGCGCGACGTGTATTCTATTATCGGGCTGGCGTCCGAGCCGAGGAAGAACTCGTTCTCGCCAATGCCCACGACGAGCGGGCTCTGCTTGCGTGCTGCCACGATAGTGTCAGGGTCGCGCTTGTCTATTATCGCGATGGCGTATGCCCCTATCACCTCGTGCAGCACGAGCTGCACGGCGGTGAGCAGGTCGAGCGACTTGCGCTGCTGCACATACTCCACGAACTGCACGAGCACCTCGGTGTCGGTGTCGCTGCGGAAGACGACGCCCTTGTCCTGCAGTTTCTTCTTCAGGTCGGCATAGTTCTCTATTATGCCGTTGTGGATTATCGCGAGGTTCTTCGACTGAGAGTAATGCGGGTGGGCGTTGCGCGACGACGGCTCGCCGTGTGTCGCCCACCGTGTGTGGGCGATGCCCACATTGCCCGACACGTCCTTGTCGGCGCAATAGTTCTCGAGGTCGTCCACCTTCCCCTTCGTCTTATACACGCTGAGAGCGCCCTTGCCGTTCACAAGGGCAACCCCGGCGCTGTCGTAGCCCCGGTATTCGAGTCTCCTCAGCCCCTTTATAAGTATGGGATATGCCTCCCTGCTCCCTAAATAACCTACTATTCCACACATATTACATATAATTTATTTGTCACGACTAAAATACATAATCACTTTGCCCTGTTCATTCTCCTGCGCCAGAACCAATGACGGATCTTGAAAAAGGGAATCCACAAGACCTCCTCTGGAAAACAACTGAAAAACCTCATGTCATAGCACACGACACGCAACATACGATGAATGCTCGTCTCCTTTGACTTGTCACCGAAACGTGTGTCCATGTGACCGAAATTTCCTCTCAAGTCAATCTCCCCAAGCAGCAGCCTGCCGGCCTTGGCATCAGCCTCGACATACATGTATTCGCTTTCCATTCCGAACACCTCATGCAAGACCCACATCACCGCACCCGCGAAGCGCGACATCCCCGAGCGCCTTATTGTCAATACGGCGTCTTCCTGCCCGGCCATGTCCGCAGGAACACTCCGCAGGACATAATAGTAGTCCATCAGTTGCCTTAGCCCAACGCCTTCCTCAAAAAAATGCTTGTATATGTGGCAAAGCTGGAACACGATGTTGAACTCCCTTGTCGGCACAGCCATCTCGCCAAATTCGTTGCTGCGCGTGTTCTGGAACTGCCGCTCCGCGTTTTCGAGGAACCAGCGCTGCAGGCGTTTGTTGCGGTATGGCGTGTATAGGAATGCCGGGCGGTAATGCACCTCGATCGCAACGTCTTTCATAACGGGGAAATCAATGTGATGGTATGTGGCTTCTGATCCGGGCGAGAACCTGCGGACATATTTCACGACGTGAGACACGGCGTCGTCCACGCGCCCGCTTTCAAAGCCGTCAGGCAGGACCCATACATCCACGTCGCCGCCCATGCGCCTTTTGCGCAAATGCTCCGGATAGAGCATTGCGTTGCCCTGTCCCTTAAGCACACATGCCCCGAAGCCGTCACGGCGCAAGTTGCGGACTGTCCTGACGGATGCCTCGTTGAGTTTCGCGTTGTCTCTCTCTATTTGCTGCACGCACATATACAGGCTCAGTATCACCTCGCGCGGCGGCCGCTGGCTGGCAGGCAAACGCTCGATGGCAGAGAAGGCCACCCCGACGAGTGCCTGCTTGTGGGCCGTCACGGCGAGAGCCTCCCATTCCTCCTCCGTCGGCGCCGTGTCAAATCTGTCCTTGCGCCCAATCGCAATCATGATAAGCTCGATGAACTGTTTCATCCTTTTATGTAATCCCTTATTATTTTGTCATAGAATGTCGTGCCGGCATGTCCTTCTGCCGGCCTAATCCTGTAGTTCAGTTTGTGGAATGCACAGACGGACACGAGTTTCTCCATCCATGCATCGTCATACTCTTCCCTTATCCTACTGCCAAGCATAAGGGCAAGGCTGTTGTCGTTCCAGGGCATCGCAGCCATCGCATCAGGACACGCTTTTATGATCATGGAAAAGAAAAGATGGAAAATGTAATAGTCCATTACGCAGTCATAGTCACGCCAGTACTGGTATAACATGTCGCGCAGCACGAGCAGTGCCAAATTGTTTGTACACGAGGTTATGAACCAATTGGAAAAGCCTCTCAGCCTGCCAGTTCGCCTCTCACGGTACTGGAACAGGAATAGGTCGCAGTCAAGCACGCGCCCCGGGAAGTTGCTACCGGTGCACAGCACCGTCGAGTCAATCCACGTCCCCGCGTGCTTTATGAGCAGTTCGAGGCGTATAATGTCCGAGAACTGCTGGTGTGGGATTTTCCCCTCCTTGTGTTTCCTTACTATATGTTCCGGAAGGGTTATGAAATCGCCGTATGTCCCCGACGAAATAACCTCAACGCATTTCCCGGTAAGGTTGCGTCTCTGAGATTCGCAGCATGCCTTTACAAGTGGCGGAGCCTCGTCGATTCCCTGAAGCCAGCAGAACCACACCTTGTCTGAACGCTCATGCGGTAGTTCGGCGGCTCTGTATTTCTCTATAAGGCTGTGCATCAAAGGCTCGTAACGCCTGCGCAGCACAGGCTGTACTTTCCGCTCCAACGCGGGATAGACCTCCTTGGCCGGCAGTCTCCTTGTGCAAACACGCACGACCTCTCTGGCGAGAGTAGGCAACGCCCCGATCCTTGCATATTCCCCGAGGAGGGTGAAGCCGCCCAGCTGACGGAATCTCCCGACAAGTTTTCTGGTCTCCAAGCCCATCACATTTCCCTCATTACATTAAACAAGAACAGTACATTTCCGATGATATACCTACGCCACATACGTTTAGGCTCTTTCATCAGGCGGTATAGCCATTCCAAGGAGTGTTCCTGCCACCACAGCGGAGCGCGCCTGGCAGTGCCGGCAAAGAAGTCGAACACCGCGCCAATCGTTCCGCAATGGCAGTTGATGTCCAGTTCGTTCCAATGCGCGTAAGCCCACTTCTCCTGCTTGGGCGCCGTCATGCCAATCCACAGCAGGTCCGGCCTGGCATCGTTTATCGCCCGTATGATGGTAGCGTTGTCCTCATCGTTGAACTCCGGCTTGTAGGGTGGGGAATAAGTGACGACCTCGAGATTTGGATATGTTTTTGCGGCATTGTCGCGTATCAGCCCCAGCACCTTGTCGGAACTCCCCATGAACATCACCCTCGGCTGTCTTCTTCCGTCCTTGCATGTTCCAGCAGTGGCATCATCCTCCATTCCATTCCCCCTTGCCTTGCCAATGTCATTCAGCCGCCCCATCTCGAATACGAACAAGTCCCAGCCCGCTATTCTCTCCTCCGGCCGCGACTTCGCCCTCAGCCACCCACACGCCTTGACGATGCTCGCCCCGTCCGGTATCAGAGCGCCGCCTTTCATAAGCGCCTCGGCAAACAGCGGGTCGCGCAGCGCCGTGTTGTATGAATGGGCGTTGATGGTGTTGATGAGGAGTTTTCCCTGCGGCAACATTCCAAGTTCCTTCTTGGAAGTGACAATGTCCAAGGACTTCAGTTTGAAACGCAAATAATCTGGCATGACTTTCCGCAATCTTGTCATTTGCTGCTTATTTCCATAAGATGTCTTTCAAGTTCCTGAGCGCTCTCGAACCTTGAATGAATTTTCCTCGCTGGCACTCCAGCGTAAATTGAATATGGTTCCGTATCGCGTGTAACCACGCTGCCCGCAGCGATTATTGAGCCATCGGCAATGTTCACGCCACTCATAACTATCGCGCCAAATCCTACCCATACGTCGTTGCCGATTGTCGTCATCTCGCCGATTCCCCTCCAATCGTACTCCTTGTCGCGTATGGAATCTGCCAGCCTGACCATAACGCCTGCTTGCTGATAGTTATGGTCATAACGCCCCACAATCCCGACATGATTTGCAAGTATCACACCATTTCCGATACGGCAGTTTGTCTCTATTATCGAGTATTTCCCAATATAAAAATCGTCACCAATCGTTATCTCATCACGGGCCCACATGAATACACCCCGGCCGCAATGAAACCTCTTGCCAATCCTGTATCTGCGCCAAACCACATGCTTATACCATTGGTCACGCAACTTCTTAAACGCGCCTGTGAACATCATCCCGCTGCAAGCAAACTTTCCAAGTCTTCCCTGAGATGGCTTACAGCCAATCTCTCAAACCGCTTGTCATATTCCGATACCTTGTCGCGCTCGAGCGCCAGTGCGTCCAGCATACGTTTGGCGAAGGCATTCTCGTCGCGTGTGTCAACGACATATCCGTTTACACCGTCTTTCACCATTTCACGAGCGCTGCTGAAAGCCGTAACAACACACGGTACACCGCAGGCGCACGCCTCCACCAGCGTGGTTGACCAGCCTTCCGCCATGGAGCCCATGACAAACACGTCTGCCGTGTTTAGCCATTTGGCAATGTCGCGCGGTGTCTTCTTTCCCAAGAGAACGACTGCCCCCTCGAGACCAATGTTGCTTACATAATCCCTTATCTTGCCATGATCCTCGCCATCACCAATGAAATAAAGCCGCGCGTCGTCCACATTCCGCCTAACTAAACTGAAAGCGTCAATCATAAGTTTCCAGCCCTTGAACCAGCCAAGACGCCCCACCGTGAGGAAAACCGTTTCGCCTTGCTTTAGTTCCCTCGACACGCCATAAACAGCATCGTCGTAACGTGTCGGGAACTCAATCACCTCGTCTGCACTTATCCTACCGCCACTCCTGGCGGAAAACGCCTTGCGGTCATCATGGTCTGCGGCAGCCAACAACTTTCTCGCCTTCGCGGCCTTGGGCATGAGGAAAAAGCGGTCGTAAATACCGGCAAGCCTGCGAGCCCATGGGTATCGCGATATGCTAAGGGGGTTCTCCACCCCAGGCATTATATAACATGTCTTCGACATGTACTTGTCGGGGATGAAATACATCACCTCAGGTTTGTGGGTGACGATCCAATCAAAGTCGCTACCTCCCAATATCTTGCCTATATACCTCTTAATATAGAAACAATTCTTTATGCGCTCTGGTATAACCGGACGCTTGGCGGATGGAACTATTCTTGCCATAGAGAAATAGTCATAATAAACGCCGGCAATATTTCTCTTTGTCCATTTACCCACTGCGGTATCCCCATCGGTCGTGATCCCGGCAAGCAACAACTCATTGCCAAAAGCGCTCAGCATATTCCTGTAGAAATTCAATATGCCTCCGGTGGGGTAATCCTCGTAATTAACGTTGTCTATCAGAAGTATCCTCATGCCTACTATGACTTTTCAACGGCTTCCACGGATTGCACGCTATATTGTGTCAAAGTCCTCCTCGCATTTCCGCGTACTGTGCCAGCCCCGCGTATTGCCATTGCAAGCAACATGAAATACCCCATGCCCTTGCCGGACAAATAACTTGTGTCTGCCACGCCTTCCAAGAAAAGGGCCAAGACGCACATAAATGCAAGTTTGTATTTAAGCAAGTTCCCTATTTTGTCGATTTCCCGGTAACGCCTTATCCAGAACCACAGGAAAAAGAAAATGCCAAACAGGCCGAATTCCGCAAGTGTCGGGAAATAGGCATCGGCAAGAAACCAATACCAGTCAGGACTCAATCCCCAGATGTTGTTCAACTTATATTTATAGTAAAGTGGTGAATAATGCACCGCAGCGGCATTGGTGGCGAAACTACCCAATCCACTCCCAAACGGAATATAGTCCTTGAAGATGATTGTGACGGCAGTGGTGTATGTGGCAGGTCTGGCCTTCATCTCCGAAACATTTTCATATTCGAATCCTTCCACATAATATGCATTGAACTTATACCATGTAAAGAACAATACCGCCACAGAGAGCACCCCTATCCTGACATAAGTCAACAGGTTGCCTAAACGGAATTTGTCCTTAAGGAAGAAAACAATGCCGATAAACACAACATACTCCCCATAGAACTTTGATTTTCCAGACAACAATCCGAGTGTGGCAATGGCAAGGCCTATATAAATGTGTTTTTTCCTGTCTCCCCGGAAAAACATATACAACAAGGCAAACTGGAAACACGCCTGCCCTATCGTTGCGTCTTCCATGCCAAAATTAAATCCGGCGAAATAGGCAAAGACGCTCAGCGCATATATGCATATTATGGCTTTTTGCTGCCGTTTGCTGAAAGATGGAGCAAGCAAGTAAGTGCAGAAGAATATAACGTAAGGACGCACCTGCTGCTGGAGATCAAGGAAAACCGCCTGTGGGACATTGATCGCCATCACGAGGGAATAAACCAAATAAAACAGCATCAATGCCACATATACATATATCTCTTTCTTTATTACATGCCCGGATGTCTTCTTTACTAAGGTGAAAAGAAGAAGCCCCAGGGTCATGAACTCATCAATGTACTGCAGCCCTGGCCGGTCATAAAACAAGATGCAGAAAGGAAGGTATAAAACCCAGAACCAAGTAAAAAAAGTGCTTGTCCTCATCACTGCCATTTTTTAATTTCGTTTTACTTAACAAGAAAAGTCATACAAACAGCCCCACTGTTTCGCTCACCTCTATTTCGCTCCGCTGATGCCGTTTTTTTTGTTTATCAAATACAATACCAACTTCTCGGGAAGCATTCTCTTGAGCAGTTCCTTCAGCGAGGACTTCGAGTCCACCCAAGTTCCTGCATAGTGGTGTATGGTACGGGTATTTTTGCCTACATGCAGGCGTCCTGTGGTAACGTTGACGGGACAAAAATATTCCGCAGGGTAAATGTAGACATCATTCCCCAGCCTTTGGACTCCCGGTATATTTCTCAACCCATTATCCATGAGTATTTTGGTCGCGATATGCACAACTGTGATCTGGTTTCGCATGACGGCTTCGTTTACGAAATGCAGCCCATCATAATAGTCGAGCATTTTCTTCATTAGGCCGAGGCCGGGGTTTACCCCAAGGCCGAGGCCGGGGGCGACGGTTCCCGAGGGGGCACCTCCTTTGTCGGCGCCCCTTCGGGGACCGTCGCCGTCTGCCTTTGGTCGCGGGTCAGTCTCAAAGCCCATGAAGCACCCCTTGGCAATAATGTCATCCAGGGGGCGCATCACCTCAACGTCGGTGTCAAAATATATCCCACCGTATTTGTAGAGAATCCAGAACCGTGCATAGTCGCTCACGAAAGCATACTTCTTTGCCCGGTATGCCTCGGCGGTATAAGGAATAATGTCCACGTCAAAATTATCCTCATTCCACTCCTTTATCTCATAGTCGGGCAGGTGCTTCCTCCAGGAAGCGATGCACTTCTGTGCCAATGGTGGCAACGGATTCCGCCCGAACCAACAGTAATGGATTATTTTGGGTATCATATAATGGTTGTATATATCAGATTTTATAAACAGCCGACAATTCATTCATAAGCCATTTCATCCTCACATTCCATGAGCCTAATCGCTCGGCAGTTTCCCTGTTTCTATCCACGAGTCCTTGGTAATCTCCGATATGCTCTACCACATCAGCGACTAAAGCCTCTGATGACACGTTGCTTTTCAACTCGACAACCGGATTATAGCCAATGAAATCCACCAGTTCCTTCGGTGCATGTCCCACCATCACCATACGCGAGAACATACACTCCCAGTAACGTTGTGTCAGGGTTTCCACATCGCCGGCAATCTCCGGATGAGTCATGCTGCGCGGCAGGGTTATGGTCACTTTCGCCTTGCCCATAGCCTCGCACAACTGCTCGTTGGTATAGACAAATTTCCCGTCCTGCTTGGTGCAAATATAATTTAAGCCCTGTTTGATTAAGTTTTCAGCCCGGACGACATTCTCGTTTGACCTGCCAAACTCCAGAACGTCTATACTCCGTTCCTTCAATGGCATTCCTTTCTTATAGCCGGAATCGTTCAACGCCTCGGCACACCAGATAATGTTCATATACGGCAACCGCTCTCTCATTCTATCTGCCGTCTGACTCGATGTGAAAATTGCGGTATGAACCTGATGGCGCTTCAGCCACTTGCAAGTCTTTTCGAAATAAATTGGCCAGCAATCCCACACCAATGGAATTATCTCATATCTTGTATAATCAGGAAAGGTGTCGAAACTAAGACTCACCGGTTCTACAAAACGTAATTGGGCAATATCATTATTTTTTGGAATTGTCGGAAGTTCGTAATTATATGCAAACCGGTGGAATAGTCGCCAAGGGTAATGGCTCGGCATAGTTTCTCCTCCCATCTTAACCCAAGCGTCATACGCCTGCATTTTGAAATTTACACCGTGGTTGTATGGTGCTACTGCAACTACTTTCTTCATTTAAGACTTTTATTTATATAGCAAGAATTAAACTTATTATATTCTTTGTCCATTTTTCTGGGATTTGCCCATCCCAATATTTTTTGCCCATTCACCATAAAAAACTATACGAACGAAATTACTAGTCATAAATAATTTACCAATATATAGAGACACTACAGATATGGTCAATCCTAATATCGTAGCAATTATTAATTCAATCAAAATATTATTCCCTGCCTTGAAAAACTTTTCAAGCATAAAAAGATTAACAAATGGAAGAAGTAAGCCGTGCCATACATATATATTTAGTGAATTACGTCCCAAGAAAGAAAGGAAATTTTCTAACGCTGTTATTTTTGTTTCTCTTTTTGCAAAAATAACAACACAAATAATTATTGCAGATATTGGCATTAACAATCTATCAATTAAATTCTTAACAAGATGTGTTTCCGCATTATAATTAAAGAAAAACAAAAAAGCGAAAATAGAAATCGTGAATATCGAATTATAAAGTATCAGGAAATTTGTTCCATCATAATAATTCTTAAGCAAATAACCAAATATAAAAAAAGGATAATAACAAGTGCAATGTTCCATACAAAAATTATTACCCAATTTACCACCATATTTCCAACCTATGAAAAATAGAATATAGAAAGTAAATGCAATAAATATATCAATAAGAATATTCTTTTCTTTTTTCAAGCCCATAAAAATCAGTGTCGCATAGAATATTGTAAGAGCCACTAAATACCAATAACCACGTGATGGAATATAAAAAAACTCTATAACTGACAAAAGAGTATTATCCCAAGAGACAAAATTATGTAGTAATAAAAAGCATGTTATCCCAATGAAAATCGATGGAGACATAAACCTACATGCCTTATTCAGCCATTTCTTTGGACTGATGGGATAAGAAACAACAACACCACTTAGAAACATGAACAAGGGCATATTACAAGTTATCATACGATTGATTGGACCGGAATGATTATTTAAAACAAACAAATAGACATTTCCTATCACCATAACCAATATGGCAAGTCCTTTCAAACGATCAATATGAACTATTTTTCCCATCTTATTTTTTTTCATCTAATGCTGAACGTAGAGCTTTAATAAAACCTTTTCCATATTTCAAATCAGGTTCCATATAATTTCCTTCTGCCCATTCGTTCCATGATTTCAACATCAGAATTTGCAAATGTTCAGGTTTGTCCTTTATCGCATCCAAGGCATCTTTTACATGTTCTTTAAATAGTTCCGGAGTGGAATTTATATAAATGCTACCTTTGGGACCTGTTCTTGGAGAGTGATCCCATTGCGGATATATCTGTGGTACAACGTCTATTTGACTGTCAATCTCTTTGTTGATAAAATCGTGAAAGACATTTTTATAGTCAAAAACATGTGGTGGCATCCTTTTTGCATAAGATTTAAGCCTATTTAGTACTTTCAATAAAAATGGTAACTATTCACCGATAGGGCATGACAAGTTTTCAAGCCCCAAATAAGGCTTGAA
>URLI01000052.1 GCA_900548585.1 uncultured Prevotella sp.
CTACGCCTGCAAAAAAACAACAGCCAATCTGCTTGGGCAACCGACTACAATCAGTTCGGGCTCTAATGACCGATTTGGGTTAAAAAGCCGTGCTGGAATCACTTCCCACACGGCTTTTCTTCTTTACTACTTTTTCTTCTCTTGTAATTTTTCCAACCTTAATTTCTGACAAGTCCGTTTAGTAATGTGTTGTAGTACTGTAAAATCATGAATCATACTGAAAAATAATCATCCGATAGCCAATTCAGTTTGCGTTTAGTTCGTTCTCCTCCATCGTCTTGTCATTGCTACATATTTTGTCTAACTAATTTTCATTGTATATGGTATCTTGCCTGAAACGGCAGGGCATCTCCCTGATGCCATCGTGGCTTGTCATGCTTCGCACGTGTCTTCGTCAGGCGTTGACTTGTTGTGGAGAACCTTGTTCAATTTATGTTCTTCCTTGTCAACCATGTCGATGAATTTCTCTATCTCGCAGTTCATCCTTTCGTATCCAGAGACAAACCATGTCCCTTGTTTGTTGTGTGTTGATTGAGGGTTTTCTTTCATCATATTATACATATATTGGTAGTGTTGGTCATCAAACTTCTGTTGGTGCAAAGATGCGAAGATTTTGTCGCGTTCCGTGTCATGCTGCGGACAAAATATGTAACAACAAGGACTTTTTGACAACTTTGGAATGTAATCTTCTGGACAAAATAAAAATTAAAACACTGGTTGTCAGCACGTTTGCTTTTTTCTTGTGTTATAATGGGAAACGAAGTGATAATAAGAGAAATATAGTCTTTGGCGTTTTTTTCAGTTGTTGTCAAAGACTGCGTTGCTGATGCTTTTTGCAATGCATAAATGGTGATGGCCTGTTGCCGGTGATGCCGTCCAGCCTGGTCACTGAGCATTCTTTTTCCTGTACTCCGTTGGGGTCATCCCTGTTGACTGCTTGAACACCTTCGAGAAGTAGGATGGGGAGTCGAAGCCGCACTGCATGTATATGTCCGTTATCGAGCTGTCGGTGTTCTTCAGCATCTGCTTTGCGAACAATATTCGGAACTCGCGGATATAGGTTGCGGTGTCAATGTTTGTCAGCGCCTTGACCTTGCGGTTCAGTTGTCTCTGGCTCGTGAACATCTTCTCCGCGACAAATGCCGACCCCAGTGCCGTGTCGCTCATGTTGGCCTGCAGTATCTGGTGCAGTTGCGACATGAACTTCTGGTCGGCGGCCGTGGTGTCCACCTTCTCCACGGTGTCGTCGAGCAGCGCGTTTGAAAACTTCTCGCGCAGCAGTTTCCGCAGCTCGATCAGTTTCTCCACGCGCATGAGCAGTTCCTCGCTGTTGAAAGGCTTGGTGACGTATGCGTCGGCGCCCGCCTCGAAACCCTTTATCAGTTCCCGGTGCTCGCCGTGTGCCGACACGATTATGATTGGAACGTGGTTGAGCAGGGCGCACGAGCGCACGTTGCGGCACAGCTCGTAGCCGTCCATTTCCGGCATCATCAGGTCTGTGAGTATTATGTCAGGCACATATTCCATGGCCTTTGCCAGTGCGTCCCGTCCGTTTGGCGCATACATCACGCGGTGTTTCTCCAGCAGCAGCTCGCGCATGTAGCGTGCCACTTCGGCGTTGTCCTCGGCAATCAGCGCCAGTGGCTTGTCGCCGTCCTCCACGCTGTCGATGAGTTTTCCGTCCGGCCTCCCTGGTTCTTCCCTTTTCTCTTGCTTTGTGTCAGCCATCCCCGGCGCGAGCATTGCCGGTATCCACCTGGGCAGTTCCCGGTCTGAGTGCCTCAGTGGGATGGAGAACGTGAACAGTGTCCCTTTCCCAACGATGCTTTTCACCTCGATTGTGCCGTTCATTGACAGCACCATTTGCTGCGTCATCACCAGTTTCATTGCACCGCTGTCGTCGTCGCCGGCAATGCCTGCGGAGTTGTCTGGCTCGAAGATGTGCTGCAGTTTCTCCGGCGGTATGCCTGCTCCCGTGTCCGCAATGTTCGTCACGATCCAGCCGTTCTCCCTCCTCATCGTTATTATTATCCTACCTCCGCGTGGCGTTAGTTTTATCGAGTTGTAAATCAAGTTGCTGAATATTTTCCTCATGATGCCCGGCACGAAGTCCATTTCTATGTGCTGCTGCTTCGACTCGAACTCCAGGGTTATCAGTTTCCTTTCCGCGTGTGTGCGCAGGTTTTCCACCACCATCCGCGTGAGAGCCACTGCATCGCCGGACCGCCACACGTCGCTCTCGTCATTGCGGTACACTTTCGACAGGTCAATCAGTTGGTTCACGAGTTTCAGCATCGCATCCGTCTGTTCCACGATTGCGTCATACCCTCTTGTCTTGTTGTCGTCGCTCTCGTCTTTTCTCATCATGCTTGCCTGTCCGCGTATCACCGTCAGCGGTGTCATGAACTCGTGCGTTATGTTCTTGAAGAAGTTCTGCCGTGTTTTGTTGAACCTGTTCAGCTCCTTCTGTTGTTTGGCGCGCAGCCGCGAGATGTAGAACAGCACCCCGCATACCAGCAGCAGCAGCACGACGACGATGCCGCCTCCCCACAGCATTGCAAGCCTTTCCGTTAGTTCCGTGTCCTGCTTGTTTATCGTGTCCTGCTTCTGCGCCAGTTCGTACATTGCCGCATAGTTCTCCTTCAGCCTGTTGGTGTGTTCGTTGTGTATGCTGTCTTTCAGCGCGTAGGCTTTCTGCAAATACTCCAGTGCGTCAGCCGGCCGCATTTCCTTGTCCAGCTCCGCAAGCCTCTCGCAGTTCAGTTGCATCAGGTACTTCACCCCTTTTTCCTCCGCCATCCTGAGGCTCTTGAGCAGTGCCATCCTTGCATCGCCTGGCCTGCCCATCTTTATATACAGGCTTCCCAGTTGCTTGTAGTTTATGCACTTTGAAATGTCCCCCGGTGTCATTGCCATCATTGCGTTGGAAGTCTTGTAGTTTGCCTCGGCCTTCCCGTAGTCGCCCATGCTGGCGTACACGTCTCCCATCTGCGATAGTCGCCTTGCCATTTTCAGCGAGTCGCCGGCCTCCCTGTCGATGTCGTATGCCTTCGCCGCAAACCCGAGAGCCTTCTCGTGTTCTCCGAGTTTGTTGTAAACCTCGCACGCGATGCCCAGGTGGGCAGACTCGCTCGGGTTGGTCCCGGATATGCGGTCCGCCTCGAGCGAGCGGTCTATGAATTTCCTCGCGTTCTCCACGTCCTGTATGGCAAGATACACGCCTGCCACGTTGTTGAAGTCGGAGCCCATCGCCTCGTAGTCCTTGTTGAGGCTGTCTATTTGCAGAGCCTTGAACCCCATTGTCAAGGCTCTTTCCGTGTTGCTTGTCCTTGCGTTGCACACGCACAGGTGTGAGTAGCAGTCGCGTATGTTTGCGGTGTCGTTTTTCTCTATGTATATCGCGAGAGCCTTTTCCCCGAGTTTTTGCGCGTTTGCGAAGTCCCCCGAGTCAAGCGCCTCCTCCGCCGAATCGAGCAGCGCGTCGGCGTGGCTAATCTCCCCGCTCGCCACTTCCGCCTTGTTGCCTCCTCCGCCACAAGACACGGCGGTGAGCATGGCGGCTATATATAGAATGATGCAAGTGCGTTTCATTGATGTTTGTTTTCCTGTGCCAACTGTCTCATGGCATTCCGCATGTGAAATGGTTGTACAAGTTAAGAGCCTCGGCGGCAATCTCGAATATGGCAAAAGGCAGCACGAACCGCCACTGCCTCATATATTTGTCTACGGCGTCGATCATCCGCCGCTGCAGGTTGCGCCGCGTTGCAAGTCCCGCGATGCCGGCCAGCGGTAAGGCAATGTATGCCGGCGCCGCTAACACCACGTTGATGTTCATCCTCACGGCATCGGCAATCCGCCCGTGGGCAGCAAGGAGGAAAGCCCTTGTCAGCCCGCACGAGGGACACGGCAGGCCGAGCGTCAGTTTCGTCGGGCAAACGGTGACGGTGTTGCGGTATCCGCCCTCATCCCAGTTGACGGCGAGCCACACCAGCAGCGCAGCCCATGCGATGTTAAGCACCAGCTGACCTTTCCCGTTCTCCCTCGCCGTCATCAGATGAGCATCATCAGTTTTTCGGCATTCTTCTTCTTCGCGGCTCCCATTATAAGGAAATAGTCCACGGCATACCCCAAGTAAAGCAATGACCCGATGCCAAGCGTAACCACGGATATGATGGGCAGCACCACGAGTCCCACAATAAGTTTGATTGCCCCGTTGGTGTTGTCGCCAATGTAGAACCTGTCTATGCCAAATCCACCCAATACAAGCGAGAGCACCAGCGCAACGACAGGGCTTTTGAGGTCCATCGACATCAGCACGGGCATCCTGCTGTCGTCGGCCGCCTCAAGCCTGTTGCTTATCAACGGTATCATTTCCATAGGCAGCTTATCCTGGTTTGACACCATGAACAACTGTATTTTGTTCTGATCCATACTGTCCCTGATTTCTATTTTTTGTAGGAAAGAAAAGACTATCCGCAGCGTGATGTCACACGCTGCAAATAGTCTTTGTGATTAAGTTGTGGCAGTGGTTTTCCCCACCGTTGTTTTTAGCCGAGTATCTCCCTAACCTTGTTGTAGTTGTACTCCTTCGTCTTGTTAGCGATGCTGAACCAGTCGATTATTGTCCATATACCGCATCCTCCGCATGTGAGCAACTTTATGACACCCATCGTGGTGTCGCCCAGCATGAAGCGGTCAACTCCGTAACTTCCGAGGAATATTGAGATGATCAGCATCATCGTCTTCCCTTTCAACTGCGTGGCGTTGAGGATGTTTGCCTTGTTGGGGTCTGCGTTTGCGAGTAATTCACGGATTTCGTTCAGCCTTTCCTCTGGGAGGTTCTCGCTGTTCAGTGCCAGGAACTGGTCAATTTGGTTTGCGTCCATAATATTTATTTTAATAAGTTAATAACATCTAATGTGTTTCTAATTTAAGTTGGGATTTCAGAACGTTCTCCGCTGTCTGTGCGGAAGTGGCGCATAAAAATCTTCTGCAAAGATATATAATTTGTTTTATATTGCAAATGAATTGCGTGTTTTTTTTATGAAAAGTGATGAAAAAAATAAAAATCCGCTGAAAAAACGGCTGCTTGTGCGTCGTTTTTTTTCTTGACGCGGGCCGCTGCGCGCCTGCAAAAAGCAACAACCAGCCAGTTCCCGGCAACCGACAACAGTCAGTACGTGTCCTGATAACTGGTTTGTGGCAAAGCAAATTCGGCGTGTTTGCCGGGTAAATACGCCGTATTTGGTGAGCAAACACGCCGAATTTGGTGAGCAAACACGCCGAATTTGCCCGGCGGAAGACGTGCGACGGCGAGCCGTCCGCAGGCATTCGGGATGCTGTCATGGCGTGGGACGCGCCTGCTCACAGCGCGGCATTGCCGCCGTGCTGCCCGTGCGGGCCTACTGTCTGAGCAGCCTGCGCGAGAAATATCGCACGGGATACCATACTGCGAGGAAGCTCACCACGAGTACCGTGACGAAAACTATTGCCACGTCGGTGGCATGTATGCTCACCGGGTAGGCGTCAACGATGAACATTCCGCTGCTGCTGCCCAGTTTCACTATGCCGAACGTGTGCTGCAGGAGGCACAGTGCCAGTCCGATAATTATACCGGCGGCGGCTCCCACGGCGGCAATGAGCCGTCCCTCGAGCAGGAAGATGCGCGTTATCTGCCGGTCGGTGGCGCCGAGGTTGCGCAGCGTCACCACGTCGTCGCGCTTGTCGATTATCAGCATCGAGAGCGACCCTATTATGTTGAAGCACGCCACGGCGAGGATGAACGTCAGGAAGATGTATGCCATGAGTTTCTCTATCATCATTATCCTGAACGTGTCCTCCTGCTGCTCGTAGCGGTCCAGCACCTTGTATCTGCCGCCCGCCACGGATTTTATCCTTTCCTTCACCCTGTCTGTTGGCACGCCGTCCTTCAGGCGCAGCTCGAGGTTGGTTATCATCCCGTACTGGCCGAACAGTTCCCGTGCGAATGATATTGGCACTATGATGTAGTTCGCGTCATACTTTGCCTGCCTGACATAGAACACCACTCCCGGCGAGAGCAGCGAGTCCTCGACGAAGCCCTCCGTTGGGTTTGCCATGTCAAGCTGTCCCTCGCGTTTCGGCGCGAACACCTTGAGGTAGCCGTCCCACCGTGCCGACGTGCCGAGCGTCTCTGCCAGGCGCATCCCGATTATGCCATACTGCAGGTTTGCTGCCTGCAGTGCGAACTCCCCGTCGCCATACAGGATGTCCTTTATTTCCGTGAGTTCAGCGAAGTTTTTCTCCACGCCCTTTATCCTCACCATTGCCTGCCGTTCGCCATACACGGCGAGCGCGTTGTCCTCGACGCAGTCCATAGCCACCTCCACCTCCGGCATGCTCCTTATGCTGTCGAGCGCCGGGTCGTCTGCCGGCACGCTCTTCCCCGTCTCCGGGACCACCACGAGCTGCGGGTCCATGGTCGTGAAGAGCGACGCCACGAGGTCGTGGAAGCCGTTGAACACGCTCAGCGTTATGATGAGCGCCATTGATGCCACGGCCACGCCTGCCATTGATATGAAGCTTATCACGTTGATGGCGTTGGTGCTTTTCTTTGAGAAGAGGTAGCGGCGGGCTATGTACAGTGGTAAGTTCATTTACCCAGAAGTTCGTCTATGTGTTCGATATAGTCGAGTGAGTCGTCTATGAAGAAGCGCAGCTCGGGGATTATGCGCATTTGGTTGCGCACGCGCGTGCCAAGCTCGTATCTTATCGTCTTGACGTTTGCGTTGATGTTCTTCATCAGTTCCTCTCCCTTGTCGCTCGGGAAGATGCTCAGGTATGCCGTGCAGATGCTCAGGTCCGGGCTGATTTTCACTCTTGTCACGCTGACCATTGTCCCGTGCATCATGCGCGTCTGGCTCTGGAAGATGAGGCTCAGTTCTTTCTGCAGAAGCCTTGCTATGCGGTTTTGTCTTGTTTCTTGCATTTTCTTTTTCTTCTTATATTGTGCAAAGATAGTTTTTTTCGCCGAGATGGCAAAATAATACGCGTAAGTTTTTTTGCTCGCCACGGGTGCCGGCGCTGCATCCGGCAGCCGTGATATGACACACGCATGTCGCGCCCGGCCGGGCGCGACATGCGTGCTGTGCTCATGCCATGCTTGCTGGCCGTAATCAGTTCCTAACTGCCTTCTTCACGGCATAAGCCTTCCCCGACACGCCTTTGGCGGTGACGATGTAAATCCCGTCGGTCACCGGCATCCGTGCCGATGTGCCTTGCGGCGCTCTCTTCACCATTATCTCGCGTCCCGTGATGTCGGTGACCCTGAGCTCGGCAAGTCTTTCGCCGCATTCCACCGACCATGTGCCGCCGTTGTAGCGTGCCACGAAGGAGTCTCCGCCGCCTTTGGCTCCGCAGATGGCTGTGTCCTCCTCCTTGGGAACTGCCACGCGTACAAAGTATGTGGTGTTGAAGCCGTCAAATGCGGTGAAGAACCCGCTTAAGTATGCGAAGCCGTTTCTGCCGTCAACGTTCATGTAGGTGACGATGGCGTTTGGTCCGCCGCCGAAATTGAACGCGTCCGACATCTTCGACCCGTCTTTGCTGAGGACATAGACGAAGGCGTTGGACATGACGCTGACATCTCCGCCGGCAACTATGACGTTGTCGCCGGCCTCACGCGACGCGAACACGGCGAGGCTCTCGTCCTCTGGGTTCTGTGTGAACGGGTATTGCAGCGAGTTGTAGTCGTCGCGCAGGCTTCCGTCCTTGTTTATGACGCAGGTGAGGAACCGTGCGCCGGCATTCACCTCGAGGAAGTCGCCGCCGACGAGCAGTCCATCGGCGCCGTAGGGCGAGATTGACTTGACGAAGCCGTCGAAGCCCGGCTGGTGGAAATTGTCGTCCAGCTTGCCTTCCGGCGTTATGCGCACCATGCGCTTGTTTGAGAACTTGCCTCCGTAGGCGCTGAACGCTCCTCCGAGGTATATCGCCCCGTCGTTGTCCATGAAGAAGCCGTCGACGTATGGCGATGACTTCAGGTGGATTTCCTTGTCGGTCGGCAGGAATGACGCATCGTATTCGCCGTCGGCGCTGAAGCGTGCTATTAGCGGCGCGTGGTTCCCGTTAACGCGGTTGAAGCCCCCTGCCACGTAGAACCGCCCGTCCGGCATCACGGCGATGTGCTGCAGTTGCACCTCGTTGGTGAACTGGCTGCCCTCGAGTGTGAACGCGTTGCTGCCGTTGAATGTCCTGTCAAGCGTCCCGTCGGCGTTTATCCTCACCAGCTGCCCAACCGGCTCGCCGTTGTATTTGGTGAATGAGCCTGCCACGATGAATTTCCCGTCGGCTGTCACGCCCATGGCGGATGCTATGTTGTCAAACCCCGTGCCGCCCGCGTTGAAGGTGGCGTCGGGCGTTCCGTCCCCGTTCAGGCGGACGAGCCCGCACACGCTGCGGCCGCCCACTTTCTTGAATGCGCCGGCATAGACGTGCTTGCCGTCATCCTGAATGGCCATTGCCATGATGTTGCTGTCGAAATCCGGAGTGTAGGTCTTGTCCACGTCACCAGGGTTGAGTTGCGCGCAGGCGGAGGACGACAGCATGGTTGCAAGCGTGATCACCGCCAGTTTGAGTGTAGAGTTTTTCATAATCTGTTGCTTGATATTAATAATGTGTGTTTTTCTTCCAATATTTAACCCAGACAGGTCATCACGACACTGTTTTCCCCATTTCGTCCTGGCAGTCCCGTTCCCCGGCTGCAATCAGTCCGGGCTCTGATGACCGGTTTGGGTCTAAGTGTTGCGATATGTACGGACATGTCTGTGATAAAAACATTCCCGGATGCAAAGGTACTCAAAAATTCCATAAATATGATTTTCCATCGTTCCTTTTTGCGCACTGGTGACGAAAACAATGACATTGCAATGGTTGATTGCATGAAATCACAAGGGCGTGCCTGTTTTGGCACGCCCCGTCTTTATGTATTGCGGAATAACGTGGAGCATACAGGACTCGAACCTGCCACCTTTTGACTGCCAGTCAAACGCTCTAGCCAGATGAGCTAATGCCCCGTGATCTGTTTCGCCTGCAAATATAAGCATTTTGCCCGGAACGGACAAAGAAAAGATTAAAAAAAGACAAAAAAATTGCTTGTTATGAAATAAAGCATTATCTTTGTGGCGAAAAATACGATAAGGCTGTGCGGGCGCCGGGAGCAAGCAAGGTGTTTGCTGCGTTGAAACGGTGCCGCAGCGGGTGTATCCATTAGGAAATAACAATGATGTGCGTTCCGGTGTAGTGATTTCATGCCGGAATACTTTTTTTTGTTATGCCCTGAAAGCCGCCGGGGATGCACGGCGGCACTTGTGTGGAATAAAAAACAACAACAATAAAAATAATCAGTTATGGCATACATGTCACAGGAAGGCTACGACAACCTCGTTGCCGAAATACAGAGACTGGAGTCGGTGGAAAGGTTGAAGGCTTCCGCCGCGATAGCCGAGGCGCGCGACAAGGGCGACCTCAGCGAGAACTCGGAGTATGAGGCTGCAAAGGAAGCGCAGGCGAAGCTCGAGAACAAGATAAACACGATGAAGCGACAACTGGCCGGGGCCAAGGTCGTGGACACGTCGCGCCTGAGCAACGATGCCGTGCAGATTCTCTCCACGGTGGAGATGACGAACATGGCAAACAAGGCGAGGATGACCTACACCATAGTGAGCGAGAGCGAGGCAAACCTGCGCGAGGGGAAAATATCCATCTCGACGCCGATAGCGCAGGGACTGCTCAACCACAAGGTGGGCGATGTGGTGGAGGTGACGATACCGAGTGGTATGATAAAACTGCGCATAGACAAGATTTCGGTGTGACGGGCCGGCGCGGGATGCCTGCGCCGCTGTTTCACGGAACACTCACCTTTTAACACTTTTATCCAGACATGACAATATTCAGCAAGATTGCAGCGGGCGAAATACCGTCGTACAAGTGTGCCGGAAGCGACAAGTTCTACGCTTTCCTCGACATCAACCCGCTGGCAAAGGGGCACACGCTGGTAATCCCGCGCAGGGAGGTTGACTACATTTTCGACCTCACTGACGAGGAGATTGCCGAGTTTCAGGTATTCGCGAAGAAGGTGGCGGTGGCCATCAAGGCGGCTTTCCCTTGCCGGAAAGTGGCCCAGGTGGTGCTGGGGCTTGAGGTGCCGCACGCGCACATACACCTTATCCCAATGCAGAGCGAGGCCGACGTGGACTTCCGCAGGGAGAAACTGAAACTCACGGAAGGGGAGCTCGGGGAAATCGCGGGGCGCATACGCCGTGAGTTCGAGGCGCGAGGATAAACACTGACGATTACAAAGATGCCGTTGCAAAGACCATGCAACGTAGAGTCAACCAGCAAGTGCAAAATTACAAAACTTGTTTGAAGAATTCGCACTTTGGTGTGGAAAAGTTTAATTTTTCCCTCGGTCTCTCGTTCGGCAAAGCGGCAAATGCAAGTTTACACAATAAGTTTGCATTTAGCCACAATCGGTCATTATAGCCTGAACTGATTTTAGTCGATTGCCCAGGCAGATTTGCTGTTGTCTTTTTTGCAGGAGTAGCGGGCTACGTCAGGAAAAAACTACTGGCAAGATGCCGGCAAGCGGCTGCAAGCAGCGGAGTAACGGGTTGACAAGACGAAGTGGGAAAACCGTTTCGTAATGACCGATTGGTTTTTAATGCCCTACGGCAATGCAAATTCGGCGTATTTGGTGTACAATCTCGCCTGTTTTGCCTCACAAATACGGCGAATTTGCAATCCAATCTCGCCTGTTTTGCAGTACCGCCAATACCCAGTCTTTGTCCTACTTGCCGTCCTGCTGTGTCATTTTGCCTTTGTCCCGTGACTACTGCTCTCATTCTCTGTGTGCCAGGGGTTATATATAATATAATGTGTTATTGTGTTCCCTTCCCCGTTTTATAATCGTGAAATGTTAAAAACATCTTTTTTTGAAATTTCCC
>URLI01000053.1 GCA_900548585.1 uncultured Prevotella sp.
TACAGAAAGAGGGTGCGCCATAAATGACCATAGTCAATTATGACACACCCTCTTTATCTGTTTCAGTGAGCGTAGTTCCTGTTCCATTTTTTTGTCAGATGGCAAGGCGAAGGCCGACTGTATGTAGATTCTGTCCTGCCCTTTGTTGCATACGAAGTCCACCTCGAGTTGCTTGCGTTCACTTATTCCTTTTTCATTTTTGGTATTCTGGGTGACCTGTCCAACATCTACAGAATATCCCCGCAGCCGCAACTCATTGTAAATAAGATTCTCCATTAAGTGCGTGTATTCTGTCTGGCGGAAATTCAGCCGGGCATTGCGTAACCCCAGATCTTCAAAATAGTATTTTGTCGGAGTGCTGATGTATTTGCGCCCCTTGATGTCATAACGCACAGCTCGCTCCATTAAGAAAGCATCCTGCATATAGTCCAGATAGGTCTTGACGGTGTCTCTTGTGATATTACTCCGTTTTTCCGTCTGAAAAGTATTCGCTATTTTCTGCGGATTGGTAAGGCTTCCGATACTGCTTGCCATCACATCTATCAGTTCCTCTAAATCATCATCGTTCCGAATTGCATACCTTTCCTTAATGTCGATAAGATAGGTGTTGGAAAAAAGTTTTTGTAAATACTCCTTTTTCTGTTGCTCCGTAGGCATAGATACTGTCTGAGGCAATCCTCCCAGAAGCATGTATTCATTGAGATGAGTTTCCAAGAAAGGAGCATCGGGCTTTACGGACATATATTCATTGAAGCTCAAAGGATGAATCCTCACTTCATCACCTCTACCACGAAAGGTTGTAACAACATCTTTTGATAGAAAACGTGCATTGCTACCCGTGACATAAACATCTAATTGAGGTTTTTTCAGTAGCGTGTTCAGCACTTCCTCGAAACGGTCAAGTAGTTGTATCTCGTCTATGAGTATGAGGTATTCCCGGGTGTCAGTTACCCTTTGACTGATGTAGTCCAACAAGGTTAATGGCTCCCGATAACGCTCATTATAAATGTTTTCCAAATCCATCTTGATGATTTGAGAATCGTCTATTCCCTGTTCCTTCAGATATTGACAGAATAGGGTAAAGAGCAGATACGATTTGCCACTTCGACGTAATCCGGTAATGATCTTTATCATTCCATTATGCCGTCGATCAATTAACCTTTGCAGGTATATTGGTCTCTTGATATCCATTCCTATTGGTTATTTTTGCGTAAATACGCAGTAGTTACGACTGCAAAGATAGGACATCATTGCCATATACACAATCTTTTATTCGTTTTTTTTGCGTAATTACGCGTATAACAATAATAGGAGCGATTTCGTGCAGCGGCAAAAAACCGTCAGTGACTTTTCCAACTCCGACAGTTGGGTGATACTTTCCTCAATTGAACAAAGTATTAAGAGTAAGATTGAGGCAGTCGGGACACCACTTAAAGATTGGGACATCCAAATCAACTATGGTATAAAGACTGGTTGCAATGAGGCTTTTATTATCTCTACCAAGAAAAGGAAAGAAATTCTTGCTAATTGCCTGACCGATGATGAGCGCAAACGGACGGCCGAACTTATTCGACCATTTACGTTTTAAAAACGTGAATTGAACGTGAATTAAAGCGAGAACAAAGTATTTACGTCAAATTTACGGATGATTTACGGGCATTTACGTTAAAGAATCTCACCGTTTCATCGAGACGTGCAACTGCAGCAGCGCGGGCAGCAGGATGAACAGCGAGAAGAGGATGCCGAGACCGACATGAAGCGCGTTTCCGCCGTACAAGTCGGAGAGTGTCACATCGCCACTGGCAGACATGACGCCTCCAAGGATGAACACGGCGAGGTTGTTGGTGCCGTGGATGACGATGCCGGGAACGACGCTGCCGGTGCGCACGAACACCCAGCCCAACAGCAGTCCAAGAAGGAACGCATGGGGCATCTGCGCCGGGTTGACATGCGCCAGTGCGAAAATCACGGCAGAGATGACCACTGCGAGCGCCTTACGGTCGCGCCAGCCGAGCAGCGAGCGTATCACCGCGCCACGGAACACCACCTCCTCGCATACCGGCACGCACACCACAACGGCGAGATAGCCAAGGGGAGAGCCGAACAAACTTTCATCAGCCTGCGAAATATTGGGGAGGAACGCCAGGTGCTCGTCAAGCCACATCGACGGAATGATGGTCCCGAGTGATGCCACCACGCACCAGAACACCACCCTCACCGGGCGGCTGCGCACATAGTTGCGGCTCACGGGACAGTAGCCACGCCACACGAAAATGCAGAAGATGGCAATGTCGGCAACGGCCACCGCAACGAGGCCTACCTCCGTAGGAATGTTGCCGCCAACGGCATATTTATATATTTTGTTCGCCGCCAAAGACACGGTCCATGACACGAGCAGGAACAGCAGCAGGTAATACACAGCTTTTTTCATTGTCGCTTGTTTCTTTTCATTTCACTTTAATTCATATATCCACGGCAGGACGGTCAGCCATTCTGCCGCAGGCACTCCGCCGCCGCCGCCGCGTCCCTGCGCAGTTGCCCGGCAAGCGCCTCCTTCGATGCGAAACGCCTCTCGGCGCGTATCTTCCTTACGAATGTCACGCTGATGCGGCGGCCGTAGATGTCGCCGCTGAAACCGAGTATATGCACCTCGAGCGACTGTTCCGTGCCGCCGAAGGTGGGGCGCGTGCCGATGTTCATCATCGCAGGCCTTGTCTCCGCCGAGCCTTCCGTCCTCACTCTCACGGCATACACCCCAGACGCCGGTATTATCTTCAGCATGTTCTCCGGCTCGATGTTCGCCGTAGGGAAACCGAGCTCGCGCCCGACGTGATGGCCTCCGACCACCGTCCCCGACAGGAAATAAGGATAGCCGAGGCACTGACGAGCCATCTCCACCTCGCCCTCGCGCAGGAATGACCGGACGACAGACGAGCTGACATCCACGCCATGCAGGCGGAAAGGCTGCGACGGCAGCACTTCGATGCCCATACCGCGCCCGTGGCGCACATAGTCGTCGAAGCCCTCGCTGCGGTTATGCCCGAAGCGGTTGTCATAGCCTATGACGAGAACCCTCACGCCGAGCCGCTCCTTCAGTATCTGTTCCATGAAGTCGCGCGCCGTGAGTTGCGCCATGCCCTCGCTGAACGGCAGCACGGCGCAGCGGTCTATGCCGGTCTTCGACAGCAGCCACATCTTCTCGTCGTTTGTTGACAGGAGCCGTGGAATGTAGTCGCTGCCCAACACCTGGCGCGGGTGGCGGTCGAAAGTGATCACCGTCGACGACAGCGACCGCCGGCGTGCCTCGCCCACCACGCCGTCTATGAGAAACCTGTGGCCGCGGTGCACCCCGTCGAAAAAGCCTATCGTTGCCACGCAGGGGATGTCGCACTGGCAGTCGCCGGAAAGCATTATCTTCTCCATATCAAAACCTTTTTCAGCATAAAAAACGCAGCTCCTCCATCCATCGCCGTCCCTCCGGGTCGTGGAACGTCCGCAGCCCCACGCTCTCCGCCGCAGCGCAGTTGGCTGCCGAGTCATCGATGAACAGCGTGTCGCCGGCATCCAAACCCGCGTCGCCGAGCATACGGAGGAAGATGCCACGGTCTGGCTTCACCATCCCCATCTCGTATGACAGGAAGATGCGGTCGAAGAAATCGTCAACGCCAAGCCGCCCGAGGTGGAAGAACTCATCGACAGACCGCCGCCAGTGAATAACGTTGGTGTTGCTCAGCAGGAAGACGCGGTATCTCTCTCTCAGCATGACAATCCTAAGCAGTTTCTCCTGCGGTATCCCGGTGAGCAGCTCGCCCCACGCCCACTCTATCTCAGCGTCGCCGGCACTGCACGCAGGCGATTTCCTGCGCACCTCGTCGCAGAACTGCGGCACGGTGATGCGCCCCACCTCCAGCTCGTGGAACAGGTCCTCCTGCCGGCACTCGTCAACATACCCCGATATCTCGTGCGCGCCGATGCTGTCCAAGGCGGCGACGCAGCGGTCCTTGTCGAGACCCACCAGCACGGCGCCGAAGTCGAACACGATGTTTTTTATATTCTTATATTCCTTGCACATTCTTCTTCCCGGTTCCCTTAATGATGCGTTTCCACAGACGGTACAGCTCTCCCGCCCACAGCACTCCCGAGGTGGCAGAAATCACCAAGGCCCATTCCTGCCAGCTCATGCCGTCGGTGCGGAACATGTCTCCGCCGAACTCCACGATGACCCACTGCCCGATGACGACGCACAGCAGGACGACAATCAGCCCACGGTCGCGGTGAAGGTAGCGGAACGCGCTGTGGCTGCTGCCGAGCGCCTTGGCGTTGAACAGGTTCCACACCTGCAGCATGACGAACGTGGTGAAGAACAGTGTCAGCTCGTGCCGCTGCACGCCTGTCTCCACGTCATCATACAGGCAGTGCCAGAGCATGGCAAAGAGCAACGCGAAGAAAGCAAGCCCGCAGAACACTATGCCTTTCACTATGGGTCGCGTGAGGATGAACTCGTCATGGCGGCGCGGCTTGTCTGCCATCACCTCGCGCGACGGCGGCAGCGAGGCGAGAGCCATTGCCGCGAAGGTGTCCATGATGAGGTTCACCCACAGTATCTGCGTCACCGTGAGCGGCAGCTCCGTGCCGATGACCGACCCGGCAAGCACGAGCAGCAACGCCGTGAAGTTGACCACCAACTGGAAGAAGAGGAAGCGCTGTATGTTCCTGTAGAGCGACCGCCCCCACATCACGGCGTGCGTTATGCTGCGGAACGAGTCGTCGAGCAGCGTCATGTCGCTGGCCTGCTTCGCCACGCCCGTGCCGGAGCCGAGCGAGAGGCCCACGTGGGCATAGTGCAGCGCCGGCGCGTCGTTGGTGCCGTCGCCCGTCACCGCCACCACGTTGCCGCGCTCCTGCAGCATCTGCACGAGCCGTTGCTTGTCCTGCGGCCGCGCGCGGCTTATCACCTTCAGCCTTTCCACACGTTGCCTTGCCTCGTCGTCGGTGAGCGCGGCGAACTCCGCGCCGGTGATGTGGAAGCCGTCCGACGGCTCGATACCTATCTGCCGTGCTATCTCTATCGCAGTGCCGGAAACGTCGCCCGTGACTATCTTCACGTCGATGCCGGCCTTGCGGCACTGCGCCACGGCAGCCGGCACGTCACCGCGCACCGGGTCCTCGAGCGCCGCTATCGCCTGAAGGCGCAGGCCGTGCAGCTCCCCCTCTATGCCGTCGCCGTCAACCGGCTTTGCCGCCATTGCCAGCGTACGCATCGCCCTGCCCTGACTCTCGCGCAGGAACGCCTCGGCGCGGCTGCGTCCGGCCTCGTCCGTGTCGCACATCCGCATCACTATCTCCGGCGCGCCCTTCACCAGCAGCCACTTCCTGCCGTTTCTCTCCACCACCGTTGCCATCATCTTGCGCACGGTCGAGAACGGCAGCCTGTCGGTGACGGCAGCCTCGCGCCTCACCTTCTCGCAGTCTGTCCCCTTGCCGGCAATCCACTCAATCAGGGCAATCTCCGTGGGGTTGCCCACCCCCGCGTGGGCTGTCGTGTTGAGCGCGATGGCCACGGCAAGCGGCATGTCCTCCATGTCGCCGCCGCACATCAGCATGTCACTGACGCTCATGCGGTTCTGCGTCAGCGTGCCGGTCTTGTCGGTGCATATCACGTTAACAGCACCCATCGTCTCGCAGGCGTGGAGTTTCCTCACGAGGTTGTTGCTCTTCAGCATACGCCTCATGTTGAGCGCCAGTGCCAGCGTCACCGCCATCGGCAGCCCTTCCGGCACCGCCATGACGATGAGCGTCACCGCCATCATGAAATATTTCAGCACCGTCTCCGCCATCCCGATGTAGTTGTCGGAGTGCCAGAGTGCGGTGTCCGTTATTATGTCGTGGCCAAGGAAAACGACGAACGCCGTGACGGCAATGGTGATGCCCACCTTGCTTATCAGTTTGGCAAGACGGCCCAGCTGGTGGTCCAGCGGTGTCTTCACTCCCGTCTCCTCGCTGCTGCTGCGCGCCACGTTGCCAATCTCGGTGTGGTCTCCCACGGCGGTGACGACAAACTCACCGCTGCCGTTCATCACCATCGTCGAGCGCAGCACCATGTCCTGCGGATATGCCCCGTCGCCCTTGCCGTACCTCTCGGTGTCGGCATGTTTTGTGGTCAACTGTTCGCCGGTGAGCGACGACTCGTCGATCTGCAGGTCGGACGACATGACGAGCGTGCCGTCGGCGGGAACCTCGTCGCCCGTCTCCACAAGCACCACGTCGCCCACCACCACGTCGCACCGCGCGATGCTCACCACCACTCCGCCGCGCCGCACCTTGACCGGCTGCTCCTCGCCGAGCGACATCAGTTCGCTGAACTTCCTCGCGGCGTCGCACTCAAAGTAGAACCCTATCGTGGTGGCAAGGAATATCGCTATGAAAATGCCCACCGTCTCCATGAACTTGCCATCGACGAGCGACAGAGCCAGTGATACCGTTGCCGCCACGAGCAAGATTTTTATTATCGGGTCGTTGTACTTCCCGGCATAGAGCCGCCAGAGCGATGTCTTCCGTGGCGGGGTCAGGACGTTGTCGCCATGAAGCGTCCTGCTCTCCACAATCTCGCTTTCGCGAAGTCCCTCACGCCTGAACGGCATTTTACTTGTCTCTATTCCCATTAATAAAACTCATAATACAAATTGGAATGCAAAAATACACAATAAGTTTGAAAAACGTTGCATGTAAGGACAATAATAATAAAAATCACTGCCGGATTAAGCCGTGAGGCGGCAAACCGGAAGGTGTTGTGACAACATTTCGTGGCAGGGGCAATGAGGTGCGGATCACCCCCCCCTGGGGTTCAACTGGCAACGCGTTTCGTACTGAACGGGAAAGCAAACACGGCGTAATTGGTGATCAAACACGCCGTAATTGGTGACCAAACACGCCGAATTTGCCGAGTAAACACGCCGAATTTACCTCGCCGTCCCTGCCTGACCGCAGGCCGCTTCACCAGAAACAAGGAATAACCCATACGTTATATGAATATGACATACTGTAAATGCCATATTTATATAAGGGGCAGGCACAAGTGGAAAAAACAATCAATCACATACATTAATGGGGGGGGGGGGATTTCGTGCAGCGGCAAAATACGGTCTGCGATTTCTCCTCTTCTGACAGTTGGGTTGTCCTGACACCCATTGAGCAGAGCATAAAGCGAAAGATTGAAGCGGCGGTAACGCCGTTGAAAGATTGGGACATAAAAATCTACCGGGGGTTCTTACCGGTTGCAATGATGCTTTCATGATAAACACCGCCAAGCGTGATGAGACACTTGCCAATTGCCTGACCGATGACGAGCGCAAACGAACGGATGAACTTATTCGTCCCGTAAAATACATACGGAAAGAATATTAAATCAGGGTGTTTTACATGAATATTTATCATGTACGCAATATTATCCCGTAAATATTTTACGGTGTGACAAATAATTTGTAATTTTGCCGTACATAATTATTAAATAGTCAATATTGCCATGCTAACAAAATTTGCCGTTAAGAATTATCGTGGATTTGCAGACAACATAGAGTGGAATTTGTCGCATCCA
Organism: uncultured Prevotella sp.; assembly: GCA_900548585.1. Classification (GTDB taxonomy): domain Bacteria; phylum Bacteroidota; class Bacteroidia; order Bacteroidales; family Bacteroidaceae; genus Prevotella. Next base: position 7,595 of record URLI01000053.1, read on the forward strand.
TGCAGCTATTCTTTCAACATGGATGCCATTAAGAATGGCATCGTGAAGAATGGCATCATATATGGTCCCAATGGGTCTGGGAAAAGTAACTTGGGATTGGCCATTTTCGATATTGCCAATCACTTGTCGCACAAATGGAAGAAACTGGATTATTACTTAAATTATGTTTCGGCACATGGCTACAACAAGTCAGTAGATTTTGAATATATTTTCAAATTCGGCGAAGACATAATATCATACAACTACTCAAAGATTGCAAAGGATCTCAAAGGGATTATTCTAAAGGAGCAACTTTTTCTGAATGAAAAGGAGTTACTCTACAAGGACACAAACAACTTACGTCTGAACAAAGAGTTCGCCCTGACGAATGCCGCGATAGACAATTTGAAAAACAGCGCAAATAATATCTCTATTGTAAATTATCTGTTAAGTGCTATACCTTTTCCAGAAGGACATGCCTTGCTGAAGCTAAGAGACTTTGTTGAGAACATGTTGTTTTTCAGAAGCCTTGACAACCGTGAGTTCATTGGGCTTAAAGAGGGCGGCAGCAACATAGAGGAATACATCATCAACAACAACCTTACAGAAGATTTCTCGGAGTTTCTGAAAGAGGTTAGCGGTCAGCAATTTGTATTTGCCAATCCCGTTCAAGGCGAGAATATGCTTTATGTTGTCATTGATGGCATCCGCATTCCATTTGCATTATTTGCATCTACTGGCACAATGAATTTGGAATTGCAATACTATTGGCTGAAAGAGATGGTGAATGCTTCATTTATCTTCATTGATGAATTTGATGCCTTTTACCATCATGAGCTTTCATACGCCCTTTGCCGTCGATTGTTCAAGAGCGACAATCAGTTGTTTTTGACTACTCATGACACATTCTTGTTGTCCAATGACTTGCTACGCCCCGATTGTTTCTTCATATTAAAGGGCAACAACATAAGCGCGATATGCAACCTTACGGACAAGGAACTTCGATTTGGGCACAACCTGGAGAAACTGTATAGGGGGGGGGCGTTTGGCGTATGATATTGTTTGTGTTAGAAGGTGGAAAAGCCGAGCCTATGGTATTCGACTCAATAGGAAACTTATTCCTGCCGAACGAAGAACTGTGTGTGGTTAAATGCAGACATGACCTTCCTACATTGTACTCAAATCTAAGAGCCAACGGCTATGACTTGTTCCGCTCATTGCCGTTTGATGAAAATGGCATTGTATTGCCAAAAGACAAACGCGTGGATACGCTTTTTTCACAGGTGTTCTTGTTTTTTGATTATGATTTCCAAAATAAGATGGGTACACAGAAGGTCAACAATATATTGTACGAGATGCTGGACTTTTTTAATGACGAAACTGAAAACGGGAAACTTTATATCAACTATCCCATGATTGAATCGTTGAAATATACCAAAGAAATGCCAGATGCAGAATATTGGAAATATGTTGCAACAAGGCATGAGTGCGCAAAGCACTTGTTTAAAGGAAATGCCGAACGTTTCGCTTATGCACAAGCCAAAGCTTTCCGATTCATAAATCTTGCGAAGACAAGAAGAGAAATTGTCATGAGCAACTGGGAAAATCTGAAAATTCAAAACGTATGTAAGGCTAATTATTTAGTGTTTGGCAGTAATACAATCCCGTTAGAAAAATCGATAATCAATCAGAAAAGCATATTTGAAGCGCAAAAAGAAAAATATGTAGATTCTAATGAAATGGTTTCCATACTAAACTCTTTTCCAATATTCTTGTATGATTATTTTAAATAATTAGGACTATAATATAAAATTGGGAATGAAGGTTATTTGCCTCCATTCTCAACATATATTATCTCATCCTTTGTCAAGCAATAAAATTTGTAAATATCTGAGTCGCTAATATTATTTCCATTTCGTGACATTTCGTAATTTCAAGCACTATTACCTGTTTTTCATCAAGGGGACTTTTAAGTCGTACTTCCCTAACGCTGTCTCTCACAACCGTTTTTGTTGAACTCGAAAGTAGGGTGTTTTTACCTCTTATGTTCTTTCTTAATCTGCGTGCATTTGTAAGATGTACAGGTATTACATTTGTTGACTCTACAATGATTCCTGCATGCCATGGTCTTAGACGCTATGCCAACAAGGTGTTCAAAGGTATTGCAAAACTACACTACCCACCAACCATTTTGACCTTTAGGTCGCATTTTTTGTAGGGTATTGCCCGTTGGGCATTCTACCTAAAAAATCCACCGTTTGGCTTTCCCAATTCATGCCCAGGTATCATTTTATTGAGCTTTATACCAATATCTTACGAATAATGTCGCCGACGCGGACAATATAGATGCCTTTGGACGGCATTTGGATGGAATGGGAGGAGGTGAGGCTTCCCTGCTCTATCATCGTCCCGTCTATGGAATAAACAGAATAGAGGACAGGAGAAAAAAGGCTTTCCCCGATCTCAATGACAAGCGTGCCGTCTCTTTCATATACCTTGTATCTTCCGGCATCGTCCGCCTGAGGTGTCTCTATTCCTGTAGGGAACTTGTCAGTCTCAATGATATTGGTGAA
>URLI01000054.1 GCA_900548585.1 uncultured Prevotella sp.
GTTCGGGCTTTGTGATATGTTAAAAGAGGGTGTGCCAATTTTGACACACCCCCCTTATGGAATAGATCATTACATAGAGAAGTGCACTGACATACCTGTTTTTAAGACCAATAAACGGAGGTACGTTTTTTATTTAAATATGAACCAGAAACTGATTGGAATAATGCCATGAAATGGGCATTCGAATATGCTTGTAAAATTTGTGAGGAGCAGTTGCCAAACACTTTGCCACTCAACATACACGAAAAAAAACGGAAAAAGAGTGATTGCGGCGTTGAAAATCCGCAACTACGCCACTTTGCCACGCAGCATCCATAACCCTGCCGAACCCCATACAGTCATGCCGATTGCAGCCCGCCAGCGTACCGCTTGCGCCATACCGCAGGGCAAATACGGCGTATTTGGTCAGCAAACACGGCGAATTTGCATTGCAAACACGGCGAATTTACATCGCAAACACGGCGATTTTACAGTTCCACTTGCTGCAAACGTGAAGCCATGTTATTATCAGAAGGATGCCCAAAGGCCGTCAAAGGCATGACATGCAGGTATGTTTTTTCAAACATCATTGCCTTTCATAAATGTCCTGTAAATTATTATTTTGAGTATGGGAACTTAGCCCCGTAAGTCCATGCTTTGGCACAATCCACTGCAATACGGCAACGATTTGCCAGACGACCATAAATTCCTGACAAGATGGAAGCAGGTTTTTCCAAAGGCAAATTTGTGTTAAAGAGAAAATCAACAGGAGGCTAAGGGGGAATCTAAACTTTTCTACACCGGAAGAAGAGTTCTTCATTATTTATGCATGATTTTGAACCTGCGGGTTGACTATATAAATTTTATTGTCATCAAAAAAATATATTTAAATCCATGAAAACAATATTTTTTAGTATCTTTGCGGCAACGCTTGCGCTTTTTGCATTCAATTTTATAATTATAACAACCAAGGAATTATATGATCATTGAATTTGACAGGTCAAAACATGTATTTCATTCAGAAACTTTTTCTGAGATAATAAAAGATACAATCAGGTTTTTCAATGGGACACCTGTACATCGTCTACCACCTCCGGAAAATTTTGATGGAGCAGGCGTTTATGCTCTTTATTATATTGGCAAAAATACATTCTACGAAAGACTTTATGAACAAAACAGGACAAGTTTTGCACAGCCAATATATGTTGGCAAGGCTGTCCCGCGTGGATGGAGGCAAGCACGCACGCAAACTGCCTCAAACGAATTGTTCGCAAGGCTAAACGACCATTTAAGAAGTATTTCTGCCGTTGGAAACCTGAAAGTTGAAGATTTCAGATGCAGGTTCATGATATTGGAAGATGCAGCCACTGATATGATAGGAACTGTAGAGGCATCACTAATCCGTCACTATAAACCATTATGGAACACCACCATAGATGGCTTCGGCAACCACACGCCTGGGGCAGGGCGATTTAATCAATCAAAGTCTGACTGGGACGTTTTACATCCCGGACGGGCATGGGCAGACAAATGCACGGGAAAGTCATCAACCCCAAAAGAGGTCATGGAAAAAATCAAAAGGCGTTTTGAGGAAGATGAACAGCATTGAAATATTCTCCGGGGCGGGTGGGCTTGCAAAGGGACTGGAACTTGCGGGCGCCAAACACAACGCGTTCGTGGAATGGAACTCTGACGCGTGCAACACACTGCGAAAGAATTTCGATGCCCAGAAAGTATTCGAGTGTGACGTGAGGGATTTCCACTTCGACAACTACAGCGACGTTGACGTCATCGCAGGTGGACCGCCATGCCAGCCTTTTTCCCTGGGAGGCAAGGCCCAAGGGAACATGGACCATAGAGACATGTTCCCATTGGCCATACACGCCATAAGGACATTGAGACCTAAAACATTCATTTTCGAGAACGTCAAGGGGTTGCTGCGGAAATCATTCCACGAATATTTTGAATACATAATCCTGCAGTTGAAATACCCTTATGCCGAACTGCCGTCACAAGACTGGAATGAGAATTTGTCCGTACTGCGAACAATGTCGGACGATGACAACATGCAACCGACATACAACGTGTCATACAATCTTGTCAATGCAGCCGACTATGGCATCCCACAAATTCGCGAAAGGGTCATCATCGTTGGAACAAGAAATGACCTGGACATTACATGGGAGTTCCCAAAGCCCACCCACTCGAAAGACTCCCTGCATTGGACAATGTTCGTTACGGGCGATTACTGGAAACGGCACGGCATTGAGAACCATTACCCCGTTGATTTTTCAGAAAACAAGAAGGACTGCCTAATGCGTAAATACGGATTCATCGCCCCTACCCTGTCTCCTTGGAAAACTGTAAGGGATGCCATGTCTGGCCTGGGAGAGCCGAATGGCATCGGAGACCATGTCATGCGCAACGGAGCAAGAGAATACCCAGGACACACGGGAAGTATGATTGACGAGCCTTCAAAAACCATCAAAGCAGGAGGGCATGGCGTTCCGGGAGGAGAAAACATGGTGAGATACCCTGATGGGCGCGTGCGGTATTACTCCGTCGCGGAGGCAAAGCGGATACAGACTTTTCCTGATGACTATGTCATAACCGGTTCATGGACAGAAGCGATGCGGCAACTGGGAAATGCGGTGCCGGTGAGATTGGCAAAGATTGTCGCGTCATCAATATTCGCAAACATTGGACAAACGCCTCGAAAATAAACGGGCAGACACATGTAACCATAGCCGACAACAACTTGGGATTTCACGTTTTGGGAAACTTTCACAGGCCGGAAGGCAAAAAAGTTTGCCAAAACGGAAAACTTCGCGGAGGAAATTTTATTGAAAATAATCCATAAAGTATTTCTTTTATTATGGGAAATGGGTTATCTTTGCACCACGATTTGAGACATAAACGACATGTGGCTTATGTCGAAGTCGCAAGTAATCAATTACATTAAGCAGAAATGGAACAACTAAAAACCTACTCTCAAGAGGAAGCGTTCAACAAGACGCTCGAATATTTCGGCGGCGACGAACTTGCCGCGCGCGTATGGGTGACAAAATACGCCATGAAGGACAGTTTCGGGAACATCTACGAGCAAACGCCCGAGGACATGCACTGGAGGATAGCGAACGAGGTGGCCCGCATAGAGGGGAAATACCCCAACCCGCTGACTGCGGAGGAGATCTTCGCGCTGCTCGACCACTTCCGCTACGTCGTGCCGGCCGGCTCGCCGATGACCGGCATAGGCAACAATTTCCAGGTGGCGTCGCTCAGCAACTGCTTCGTCGTCGGGCTCGACGGCGACGCCGACTCGTATGGCGCGATAATGCGCATCGACGAGGAGCAGGTGCAGCTGATGAAGCGTCGCGGCGGAGTGGGACACGACCTCAGCCACATACGACCCAAGGGAACGCCGGTGAACAACTCGGCCCTGACGTCGACCGGGCTGGTGCCGTTCATGGAGCGCTACAGCAACTCGACGCGCGAGGTGGCGCAGGACGGGCGGCGCGGCGCGCTGATGCTGTCGGTGAGCATCAAGCACCCGGACAGCGAGGCATTCATCGACGCGAAGATGACCGAGGGCAAGGTGACGGGCGCGAACGTGTCGGTGAAGATTGACGACGAGTTCATGCGCGCCGCCACGGAGGACAAGGAATATGTGCAGCAGTTCCCGATAGACTCCGCCTCACCGTTGGTGAAAAAGTCTGTCAAGGCAAAGCAACTGTGGGGGAAAATAGTACACAACGCGTGGAAAAGCGCCGAGCCGGGCGTGCTGTTCTGGGACACGATAATACGCGAGAGCATCCCCGACTGCTATGCCGACCTTGGCTTCCGCACGGAATCGACAAACCCGTGCGGCGAGATCCCGCTCTGCCCGTATGACTCGTGCCGGCTGCTGTCGATAAACCTCTACAGCTATGTCGTCAACCCGTTCACCGACGAGGCATACTTCGACTTCGACCTGTTCCGCAGGCACGTTGCGCTCGCACAGCGCGTCATGGACGACATCGTGGACCTCGAGATGGAGAAGATAGAGAGGATAATGAAGAAAATAAAGGCAGACCCGCAGAGCGACGAGGTGAAGGGCGCCGAGTACCACCTGTGGGAAAAGATAAAGGACAAGAGCTCGAAGGGCCGCCGGACAGGTGTCGGCATAACAGCCGAGGGCGACATGATAGCCGCCATGGGGCTGCGCTACGGCACGCAGGAGGCGACCGACTTTGCGGTGGAAGTGCAAAGGGCGCTTGCATTGGCGGCATACGGTTCGTCTGTCACGATGGCAAAGGAACGCGGGGCGTTCAGCATTTACGACGCGGGGCGCGAGGAGGACAACCCATTCGTGATGCGCATAAAGGAGGCCGACCCACAACTATATGAGGAGATGCGGAAGCACGGGCGGCGCAACATCGCGTGCCTGACGATAGCGCCGACGGGCACCACGTCGCTGATGACACAGACCACGAGCGGCATCGAGCCGGTGTTCATGCCGGTCTACAAGCGCCGCCGCAAGGTGAACCCGAGCGACCGCAACGCACATATCGACTTCGTTGACGAGGTGGGCGACTCGTTCGAGGAGTACATTGTGTATCACCAGAAATTCCTCGATTGGATGAAGGCAAGCGGCATCGACACCAGTAAACGCTACACGCAGGAGGAAATCGACCGCATCGTGGAGCAATCGCCATACTACAAGGCCACAGCGAACGACGTCGACTGGCTGATGAAGGTGCGCATGCAGGGCGCGATACAGAAATGGGTCGACCACTCGATAAGCGTGACGGTCAACCTGCCAAACGACGTTGACGAGGCTCTCGTGAACCGCCTGTACGTCGAGGCATGGCGCAGCGGATGCAAGGGATGCACCATCTACCGCGACGGGTCGCGCTCGGGAGTGATGATACAGGTGAACGAGAAGAAGAAGGACGCCGATGAGAAGCAACAGGAGAAAGCGCCGTGCAAGCTCCCCGCCGTGACCGAGGTGCGCCCGAAAGTGCTGGAGTGCGACGTGGTGCGCTTCCAGAACAACAAGGACAAGTGGGTGGCTTTCGTGGGACTGCTCGACGGCTACCCATACGAGATATTCACAGGACTGCAGGACGACGAGGAGGGAATAATGCTGCCCAAGTCGGTAACGAAGGGAAAGATAATCAAGCAGGTGAGCGAGGAAGGCAAGAAACGCTACGACTTCCAGTTCGAGAACAAGCGGGGATACAAGACCACCGTGGAGGGGCTGTCGGAGAAATTCAACCCCGAGTACTGGAACTACGCGAAACTCATCTCCGGGGTGCTGCGCTACCGGATGCCAATAGACCATGTGATACGCCTCGTCAGCTCGCTGCAGCTGAAGAGCGAGAGCATCAACACATGGAAGAACGGCGTGGAGCGGGCACTGAAGAAATACATGACCGACGGCATGCACGCCAACGGACAGACATGCCCCAACTGCGGGCAGGAAACGCTCGTCTATCAGGAGGGATGCCTCATCTGCACCAACTGCGGAGCGTCGCGCTGCGGGTAAACAGACACTGGGTATGAAACTGAAAGACAGCTGGATCGAGATAGACAACATGAAGTTCAACGCCCGCCACGGCGTGCTGCCGCAGGAAAGGCTCACGGGGGGCGAGTTTGCCGTATCGCTGAAGGCGAGGTTCGACATATCGCGCGCCATGCGCTCCGACGACGTGGCAGACACGGTGAGCTATGCCGGGATTTTCGAAATCGTAAATAGAGAGATGCTAAGGCCGTCCCGCCTGCTGGAGAACCTCGCAGGCAGGATCGGCGAAAGCATTTTCCGCGAGATCGAGGGCATCAGCGAGCTGAAGGTGAAGGTGACGAAGGCAAACCCGCCGATGGGCGCGCAGTGCGACGGAGCCGCCGTGTCGGTTTACTTAATAAATGATAAAACAGACGGTAAGATTTCGCATTCTCAACCGTAACCTGTAATTTTGCACCCAATACACAAGGTATGCGCAAGAAACTGGTTTTAATGCTGATGCTGCTCGCATGCATATCGCCGCAGGCAACTGGCGCGGCGAGAAAGACGTTCACCCTCGTCATCGACGCCGGGCACGGCGGACACGACTCCGGCGCGGTGGGAGCCATGTCGAAGGAGAAGAACATCAACCTTAGCGTGGCACTGGCGTTCGGCAGGCTCGTGGAAACAAGATGCCCCGACGTGAGGGTGATATACACGCGGAAGACCGATGTGTTCATACCGCTCAACGAGCGCGCCAACATAGCAAACCGCAACAAGGCCGACCTGTTCGTGTCAGTGCACACCAACGCCCTGCCAAAGGGGAGGATCGCGAGGGGCTTCGAGGTTTACACACTCGGAATGCACCGCGCCGCCGACAACCTGGAAGTGGCGAAGCGCGAGAACTCCGTAATATCGCTCGAGAAGGACTACAAGCAACGATACCAGGGTTTCGACCCGAACAGCAGCGAGAGCTACATCATGTTCGAGTTCATACAGGACCACAACATGTCGAAGAGCGTCGAAATCGCAAAACTTATCGAGGACGAGGCCTGCGCATCCGCAGGACGCAGCAAGAAAGGAGTTCACCAGGCTGGATTCCTCGTGCTAAGGGCAACGTCAATGCCGAGCTGCCTCGTGGAGCTCGGCTTCATCACCACGCCAGACGAGGAGAGCTTCCTCAACTCGCAGGATGGCATAAACAGCCTTGCGCGCGGCATATACAACGCCTTCGCGAAATACAAGAACAGGCACGGCACGGCAAACGCCGCACCGTACATACAGGAAGACAGCCAAACGGCCGACAGCGCCGAAGCACGGCAGACGCGGGAAGTGACGGAAAAGACCGGACAGGGCAACAGCCGCAGCGACACGGAAACGCCCGGCGAGGAACTGACGGAGGGAATGCCGGTGTTCAAGGTGCAGGTGCTGGCAAGCACAAAGCCGCTGCGGCCGGGCAACGCCATGTTCAGGGGGATGACGGGATTCGACTGTTACGAGGAGGACAACTACTTCAAATACACATACGGAGCCTCAAACGACTTCAACAAGATAAGCCGGCTGCGGCAACACCTGCTCGACAAGTTCCCGCAGGCTTTCATCATCGCCTTCAAGGACGGCGCGAAGATGAACCTTGGCGAGGCCGTGCGAGAGTTCAAAACAAATAAAAACGGAAAACACCTATGAATTTTCTAACAAAAGAAGTGAAGATAGCACTCGTCGCGATAACAGGCCTCGTGCTGCTGTTCTTCGGGCTTAATTTCCTGAAGGGAATGAAAGTATTCTCGCCACAGAACACCTACTACATAAAGTTCAGCGACATAAGCGGACTGACACCATCCACACCGATATACGCAAACGGATTCCGAGTGGGGGTGGTCAAGGACGTGGTGTTCGACTATGACAACGCAGACAACCTGAAAGTGGCTGTTGACATCGACAAGAAACTCACAATACCAGGAGGAACGTCGGCGGAGATAGTGAGCGACATGCTCGGAAACGTGCAGGTGAAACTGCTGCTCGGAAACGACAGGAAACACCCCATGGGACACGGGACGGTGATCGAGGGGCGCACCAACGACGGCACAATAGGGCAGGTGAAGGACATGATACCGGCGATAGAGAAGATGCTGCCGAAACTCGACTCCATAATGACAACACTCAACACGCTGCTCGCAGACCCAGCCGTGGCACAGTCGATGCACAACGTGGAAACGGTGACGGCAAACCTGGTGACATCGACAAACGAACTGAACAGGCTCATGGCAGGACTCAACCGCGACGTGCCGGCAATGACGCAGCGCGCAAACAGGCTGCTGGACAACACCAACACAGTCGCCGTGAACCTCGCAAAGGTGGACTTGGAACAGACAATGCAGAAGGTGAACACAACACTCGACAACGTGAAACAGTTCTCCGAGGAACTCAACAGCAACAACGGCTCGCTGGGACTGCTGATGCACGACAGGTCGCTATACAACAACCTGAACTCAACGATGCGCTCGGCAGACTCGCTGCTGACAAACATACGCGAGAACCCGAAACGCTATGTGCACTTCTCCGTGTTCGGAAGAAAAAACAAGTAGGGGAAACACAAGCAAGGCAAAAAACAAAACATGGCAAAGAAATTGCAATAATTAAAAAACATCTAAATAACAGGGTGACTGGCAATGCACTTGAGAATTAGCCCCTCAAGTGCTTGCTGTCAGTCGCTTTCGCACTTTTCAATTTACTTTAGTCATGGTTTTATCACAACTCCTTATTAGTTTTGTAACATCCGAAAAATCAAAGACTTTGAAATTTGCAACAGCTTTTTTTTATAACTCGCGGCAGCAATTCCATAAATCGTGCAATTCTAATGATTTAGCAAAACGAGTGATGGAAATATGAAAAAAGACATTTGCCAGTATCATTTTTTTTTCCGATATTTGCACTCGTGAATATCACAAAAGCCCCTTGCGGCGACAACAGACTTGCCAGAGCCGCAGAGGGGAAAATGTTTGAAGGCTAACCCAGGGAAACACTTCCCGCATATTTAGTTTCAAGTTTGATGAACAGGAGAACCCAACAAATCTGGGGCGAGGCTCTGCGGCTTATAAAGGAGAATGTCTCGGAACAGCAATTCAGCGCAATGTTCAAGCCCATGGTGCTCGAAAACTACGACGAGGACACCAAGGAAATATTGGTGAAACTGCCAAGCATGTTCATATATGAATATGTGGAGGAGCACTATGCCGACTTGCTGCGCAAGGTTTTCACGCGCACTTTCGGCACGGGATTCCGACTGAACTACAGGATACTCGCAGACAAGGAACACGGAAAGACAAACGTGATAGAATCGGAACCGGTGGCAGACATCGGCAAGCAGCAACCGCGTTACGCCGCCAACCAGCCGCCGACACTGCTCGACGCAGCACAGCCGCAGCATATTGACCCGCAGCTCAACACGCGGCTGACATTCGCAAACTTCGTGGAGGGGAAAAGCAACAAACTGCCGCGCACACTGGGACTGTCCATCGCCGAGCACCCGGCAACGACAACCTTCAACCCGATGTTCGTTTTCGGCCCGAGCGGATGCGGCAAAACACATCTGATCAACGCAATAGGAGTAAGGACAAAGGAGATCTACCCGCAGAAGAGGGTCCTCTACGTATCGGCACGCCTATTCCAGGTGCAATACACAAGCGCAGTGTTGAAAAACAGCCTCAACGACTTCATACGCTTCTACCAGACAATCGACATGCTCATAGTCGACGACATCCAGGAATGGATGGGGGCGGAGAAGACGCAAGACACGTTCTTCCACATCTTCAACCACCTCTTCCGGAACGGCAAGCGCATCATACTCGCGTCAGACAGGCCGCCGGTCGACCTAAAAGGAATGCGCGAACGCCTGCTGACACGATTCGCATGCGGACTGACGGCGGAACTGGAGAAGCCAAACGAGCAACTGTGCATCGACATACTCAACCGCAAGATAAAGCACGACGGACTGAAAATACCCGAGGAGGTGGTGACGCTCATCGCGCGGACAGCAAACGGAAGCGTGCGCGACCTCGAGGGAGTTGTCAACTCGCTCATGGCATACAGCATAGTGTACAACCGCGACATCGACCTCACACTTGCCGAACGCGTGATAAAGCGCGCAGTGAAAATCGACGACCACCCACTCACCGTGGACGAGATCGTGGAAACGGTGTGCGAGCACTTCCACGTCAGCACAACAGCCGTTGGCAGCCAAAGCCGCAAACGCGAGCATGTCACAGCAAGGCAGGTGGCAATGTACCTCGCGCAGAAACACACCAAAATGCCGGCAGCGCGCATCGGGCAACTCGTGGGAAACCGAGACCACAGCACCGTGATACACAGCTGCGCCAAGGTGGAGAAGCGCATCACGGCAGACGCGGCATTCAACAGCGAGGTGGCGGAAATCGAGAAACAGTTCAAACTCAAGAAATAACCATCATGAAAAAAGAGGGTGTGTCATAATTGACTATGGTCATTTATGGCGCACCCTCTTTCTGT
>URLI01000055.1 GCA_900548585.1 uncultured Prevotella sp.
ATTGGATGCTTACGTTGTTTGTTATTATGAAAGACGGCTAATATTGGATGCTTACTTTGTATGGACAAATATTTTTCTGTCCGCTAAAAATATAAAGAGCAGAAAGTTCTATCCGCAATGCCGATAAACACTCATTGCGGATAGGATTTTATAAAGCGAGCCTTGTCTTCTCGGGATTTTCAACATAATTAGGGTCTGCTAATTATGTGCAAGTTCTTAGAAGGCCCCCCGTAAATAAGATGGCGGCAAATTTGGTGATAAGGCATAAAAGCAGTAACTTTGCAACCGCTAATGAGGATGCCGTGTTCCGGTGTCCGCATCTGTGGGTGAGAACAGCGGATGGTCCCATAGTTCAATGGATAGAATAAGTCTCTCCTAAAGATTAGATCCGAGTTCGATTCTCGGTGGGACTACCATGAAGCCGGCATATCGCCGGCTTCTTTGCTTGTGTCGTTGGCTGTGGTGGCTACCGTGAGAATTTCTGTATGTCCTGCATGGAAATTGCGCCGGAGATGTTTATCACCGAGACGTTGTCCTCACTGGTTGCCAGCAGCAGGAAGTCGTTCTTTTTCCCCGGCAGCACTTTGTGGTATATCACCACGTTCTCGCCGCCGTCGTTCGCCGTCATCACCATGTCGTATTTGTTCCTGCGCATGTCGGCAGCCACCTGCGCCTTCACCGCCGCGAAAAGACTTTTCTTCTCGCAATCCAGTATGCGCATCCTGTCTATCCGCGAGCCGAGCTTCCCGAGGTTGTGCCCTCCGACGTTCGCCCCGTTCATCATTGACAGCATAGCCTTGCCGATATATACGGTTGACACGCCATTTATGTTCTTGTATTTTTCAAACACCGATGTCTGCGCGAATGTGACGCTGCACAATACGGCCAGCACTGCCGTGATAAATATCCTTTTCATTTCTTTCCGTTTTTATTTGTTGCGTTATCCATTATTTCGAGTCCCTTGTTTATGGAGCGCGAGAACTTTGCGAGAGCCTTCTCCGCCTCAATCCTTGCGGCATCGGGGTCGTTGAATGTTTCTTCCTCCACGGCAAGCTCCCCGGATGCGACGGGCTGCCGCAGTGATACGGACCATATACCTGCCACGAGCGCCACGCCCGCCGCAATGCCTGCCGCCCAGCGCATTCCCACGATGCGCGTGCGGCGCGCGGTCTGTCGCTCAATGCTGTTCCAGCGGTCTATCTGCCTTGACAGGCGCTGCTCCATGCCCTCGGGCACGGGTGGCTGCGCCGACTTGAATATGTCTGTTTCAAATTGTTCCATATCAATGGTTTTGCTTTAATAATTGCCTCACCGCCATTCTCGCGCGGCTCAGCGATGTTCTCACCCCCGCCTCCGACAGTCCGGTGGCACGCGCCACCTCCCCGATCGTCAGCCCCTCGAGGTCACGCATTGTCATCACCCTGCGCTGCTGCTCCGGCAGCTTGTCGATTGCCAGCAACGCGCCCTGCAGCGCCTCCGCCGCCATCATGTGGCTGTCTGGCGGAGGCTCTCCGGGAAGTTTCTCCACGGCATCGTCGAGTCTGCCCTCCCTCAACCTCCTGTTCCTCATGCGGTCGAGGAAGATGTTGCGCATGGTGCGCATTGCGAAAGCGAGCGGACTGTCCACGCGTGGCAGCGCGTCACGCTTCAGCCACAGTTTCAGGAACGCCTCCTGCACCAGGTCCTCGGCATCCGCACTGTTTTGCGTGAGACGCACCGCCACCCAGTACATCTGCCTGTGGCATGGCAGGAACACACACTTGAACTCTGAGGCATTCATCTCCGGCGCGAGCAGTCAGTCGTCTTTCATCTTGCTGAGGTCTATCTTTCCGATCAGGCGCACCAGGGAGATGGAGTTGTCCTCGTGGTCGGTTGCCATGATGAGCATTTCACTCGCGTCGTTGATACTGCCCTTTACCATAATCCTCGCATGTTCGCCATCGTCCGTGGTGTTCGCCAACTCGGAATATCCATCAGCCTCGAGATTTATTCCACTCACCTCCTTCTCAAATTTCCGCATCAGTTTCGGCTCGTTCTCGATGCTCACCACAATTATTGAGTCGCACCGCATGCCATCGGGCAATTTGTCGATATCACCGATATCGATACCACCCTTTTTCAGCCCCTTGTTAGCCATTTCTCCGCCGAGCCTGATCACCTGCGCCCCTTTCACGGCACTGTATTTGCTGATGAGCCTCTGCATGTTCTGCGCTGCCACCGGGATTGCCGCCAGTGTTATCACCAAAGTAACCAATAACTTTTTCATTTCCTTTTCCTTTTTTAATGTTAATAATACGTTTTCAGAAGCGCTTTCTGTATATATAGACGCTTTTTCGCGTAATTTGTTTCAGCAAAATCAAAATATTTCACGCTGATGGCATGGAAACGTGGGTGTGCCATCAAAAAACAGGCGTGTTTTTTTCACAGGACACCAAACTTGAGAAAGCAGTGTCTTTGCGCATAAACACAAGAGAGGGTGTGCCTCTGTCTTGACACACCCTCTTCTTGTTAATTGGTCGCGGTAGTGCTTACTTGACCACCACCTTTATTGTCTTGCCGTTAGACAGTTTCAGGATGTTCACGCCGGTCTCCGGTGCGCTGATCTGCTGGCCTGCCGCGTTGTAGCGAGCCACGACCTCAGCATTCTTGCCGTCTGCCGTTGTTTCCTCGATGCCCGCCGGGTCCTCGAGATCTGTTATCTCGCAGTTGTTGACATCCATGTTCAGATGGTTTGGCGTCCTGTAACTAACCTTCGGCGCGATGAATGCTATTATGTGCATGTTTGACGTCACATAGTCTGCCGGCACCTTGTAGGTGTAGTTGTTCTCATAATTGTCGCCGTTCCATTTGATGTCATTGCCCAGTACTGTTCCGAGCGCGGCGCGGAAAGTGTGGTCGTGGACATAGTTTGCGCCGCCGCTTGTCTGGTAAGCCTTCAGGCCATCCTCTGTGATATACACAAACAGCCCATAGCCTGCAAGCGAGGATGCTGCGCCCTCAGCGCCTTGTCCTGCCACCGAGACGGTGAGCTCGCGCGTTTCATTGTTGAAGCTCCTCGTTATGTTTACCGGGACGAACGAAGGTGCCTCTGCGTGTGCCGAGATGTAACCGGATACTTGCTGCGCGGCTTGTGTCAGATACTGTTCCTTGTATCCGCAACCATAGGCTATTGCGTCTGGCGCGTCGTCTCCATAGAGAAGTTCTGGTATGAAGAACCGGTTGTATGAGGCTGACGGGAAACCGCTCAATCCCATGTATGACATGATGGAGTCGCACTGCTTGTTGTTGAACTTGTCCCTTGAATTCATGTTGCCGTGTATGGCAGCCCATGCAATGTCGCCGCGCTGTTCGCTCAGTTTCTTTAGGAACTTGCCTCCCAGCGGACACCATGTGCAGCCCTGCGACGTGAACTGCTCGAGCATGATCTTCTGGCGTGGAACGCTGTTTACGAATGAAATGAAATTCGCCTCCTTCTTCTTGCCTTCGCCCGTCACGTCCTGTCCGTTGATGGTTGCCAAGGTCATCGTTACTTTGTGAGAACCGTTTGCGATATTTGCGGGAACGGTGATGTTTCCGTTTACGTCATATTTCCCGTTCACTTCGATAGCCTTGGTGCTGGTGTATGTGCCAACCTTTGTTCCGTCGATGTCAAAGTCGAGTGTGTAGGAGTCTATCTTATTTTTCCCGAAGTTCTCAACCGAAGCCTTGTATGGAAGGCTTTCGCTTGCCTTGCAATACTTCTTTCCAAGCGTGAAGTCGTTCAGCACCATGCTGTAGTCGGGGATGTTGTCGAGCTCAACGACGGCCTGTGCGCTGAGTGTTCCGAATTGTGTTTCCATGTTGTTCCACTTTGCTCCGTTGCCAAAGTCCCCATAGATATACAGGTCTGCCATTTCCGGTGTCTTCAAGGCGGATATTGGGTAGCATTCTGATGTATAACTACCATTATACGTTGTGTTCTTCTGCTTGTACTCAAAGCCTATGTAGAGTGCCTCGATGCCATCGGGGATGGTGACTGGTGTCGTGAGTTGGACTTCGTTCCACCCTTTCGTTCCGTTGCCGACATCCTGCAAAGTGAGGTCTGTGACCTTGCCGGAAGCATCTTCTGTCCCGATATACACCTTGAAATTCTCAACGGCATAGCTAAGGCCTATGCGTAGCATCACGATCTTTCCACCGATGAATTTCGAGAAGAATTTCTTCGTAAGCCTTGATGCAGGCCTCATTATTCCGGTGCGGCCCGGTGCGCCGAGCCCTGATTCGGCAAGCTCGTCTGTGGTGTAGGCACCCAAGATGCGCTGATTGTCTGCCAGCGTGACTTTCCTTGCCTCGCTTTTCCTCACTCCGCTGTTCACGGTGCTTCTTTCGAGGACCTTGAGTGCGGAAAAGTCCCGTTGCCCAACGCTCTGGGCGTTGAGTCCGACAGCCATGAAAACGGCTGCCAGTGTCAGTAGTAATTTTTTCATGATTTAATAAAATTAATAGTTAAACGATTTTATAATCTTCCCGTTTGAAAGTTTCACGATGTTCAGTCCCTTCACCGGGCGGACTGTCTCCTGTCCGTTGGCGTTGTAGCGGGCCGTCACCTTTGCCGGTGTGTCTGCCGCCGCGTCGTCTATGCCTGCCGACGCCGGTGCGTTGATATACTTCACGGTGACCGTTGAGCCTTGGTACTCATTGCCGAACTTCGGTGGGAATCCCCCGAGGCTCTCGGCTCTCACGATTTGGTATTTCACGATGCATTCTGCATTTTCAGGTGCGTTGCCAAGAAGCCATTCTGCCTGAATGTCCATGCTGCCTCCTGCCGGCACGACGTCCTTGCCGGTATTGCCTTCCCCCAAACCGAAAGGCTCGCACGAGCCGACGCATACCTGCATACCACCGCCATCCAGTTTCGTGACGTTTACCTTGAGGTAAACGCCCTGCTCCTGTCCCGACGTGTTCTTGACGAACAGATCCGTGTTTACCTGCATCTCTTCGAAATCATTTTTCACGGGATCGCAGCGTATTATCGTGGCTCCGTCCGGAATGACGTTGCCGTTTTTGTCAACGAACTGCAGCACGTTGTCAATGCCCTGTGCGCACGCGGATGCCGCGCCCGCCGCAACCATCAATAATAATGTGAGAATCTTTTTCATTGTCTTTTCCTGTTTGTTTTTTATTTTATCGATTTCTTTTCCACCTGCTGCACGCCGTCGCCGTTGTAGACGAAAGCCACTATCGAGACGTTCTCCGCAACCCACTTTCCGTCAAGTTTCAGTGTGTATGTGGCTGTTTTCTCCTCGCCCTTGGCTATCGAGAAGTTGTCGCCCCATGCGTCGTTGACCGACGTGCGGAACACATGTTTGTGGACATACTCCTTGTTGGTCGATCCGTCCGGCATCTTCTGCATTGCCACGATGTTGTCCTCGATGGCCCACACCTGCAGTTTCCCTTCGGTGTTTCCGCTTACTCCCTTTGTCCTGACGTTGATGGTGACCGTCCTGTCCGCGTCGTTATAGTTGTTTCCTATTTCGATGCTCAGGCTCGCTTTCTGTCCCGCCGCGTCGTGTACGGCCTTCATCCACTGCTCGTGGTTAAGTATTCCGCCCACACGGTTGACAAGTCCCGCCGGCTGGAATTTTATTCCCCAGTGCTGGTAGTATTCGTCTCCCGTGTCGGTGGCAAGCCCTACGAGGTTGGCTGTGCCGTGGAAGCCCAGCGCGCCGGAGTGTATGCCCACCGCAATCACGTTGTCTGCGCCATAGTCATTTTGTATTTGCTCTATTATGTCTGCCGCCTCGGGGCAGTGCACGCATTTCTGCCCAGTGAAGTCCTCGATGAGTATTTTCCTCGTGACCACCTGGCCGTCGTCGTCAGGGTTTTCTGTGCCGGGCTTGTCAACGTTCAGCAGGCGTTCGCTCTCGTCAATGTCGCTGCACGATGCCATCGCCATCGCCACTCCCATCAATATATATATTATTTTCTTCATCGTCGTTAATATGTTTTACATTCCACGTTCGTTCAGAAGTTGTAGTTGTATGACAAGGTGAAGCCTTTCGACTCCGGCACATACCGGCACACTCCGCCCGAGCAGTTGTAGCCGGCGCGCGTGCGTCCCCATCCTAACTGTATCCGGTGTGCGCCGCTGTTGTATGTCACGAATGTCTGGTAGAAGTGTGTCTTGCGGACGTCGCAGTTGTACATGTCGGACACGGTGAACATCCACTTCGGTGCGAGCGACAGCTCGAGCAGCCCGAAGATCCAGTCGCCCTCGTCGTCCTTCGTCGCGAGATACTGTGCCTCGGCGCGTAGCTTCACCTTCGGATTGATGGTGAACATGCCGTCGGCAACGAAGATGTCTGAGTGTATCATTCCGCCCTCGCCCTCGACGATTGTCTTGTTGTAGAACTGGTTGATGTATGACGCCGTGAGTTTGAAGCCCTTTGTGAAACGCTTCTCGATGACAACGTTGAGGTCCTGATAGTAGGTCTGGTCGCCCCATTTCCAGAAGCTCGAGCCATATCCGTCGGAGCCTTTCGCGAGCTTGCCGTTCAGCATGTGCGGGTTCTGGTCGATGGCGTGTACGTGGGAGAAGTTCATCTTCAGGCTCGTGCCGTAGCGTCCGCCGAGCGCGGTGTGCCGCTTGAACTTGTATGCGAACTGTGCCTGGTATGCCCATTCCCCTGCGGGGTGTGTGGCATACGGGTAGATGGCCGGCAGGGCGTAGGTGTGGCTCTCGGTGAATGCCGGCAGGTGGTTGATGAACGAGGATGTGCCCGTCATGCTGCGCCGGCTGCGGAATGCGAAGTTGTCCGACCTCTTTGCCTGCAGCAGGAGGCTCATTCCCTTCTGCGAATATGATGTCGAGAGCATTGCCACATACCCCTTGCGGTAGTTGTACCCGTTGTCGAACGACGGGTCCTGCGTCTTGCCCGCATACTCGGCAAGCACGTTGAGGCCGCCTTTCTGGAATCTCACGCGGAAGTCGTATGCGTTGACGTTGCACGGGAAGTTCAGCTTGTGGGTCGCGTCCACGAACACCTCCTCATAGTCAGCCCGCTCGTGCTTGTTAACCCATGATGCCCCGAGCGTGATGTATGTGCCGCTGCCGCGCAAGGCCTTCGACCATTCGTTGATGCTCAGCTCGATGTCCGCGCCGGTTATCCACGCCTTGTTGAGCGACCAGTACCTGCGCTGCTTTCCGGCGAGGGCCTTTATCTGCACGCCGGTCAGTGGCCTCGCCACCAGGCGTCCGCCGAGCAGCGAGTTGTCTATGCCGAGCGTGCGCTCCTCGTAGGTGCGGAGTATGAAGCCCGAGCCGAACTGCTCGTAGTAGTGGCCGAGGGTGAGCTCGGCGTTTTTCAGTTTCCCCTTGACATAGAAGAACGGCACGCCCGCCCCCCTGAAGTCCTTCTCGAAGCCCGGCAGCGGATGCTCGAGATAGGAGAGGCGCAGGCCTGCGTCGACGTATTTGTTCATTATGTTGGCATCGACGTATGTGTTAGTGCGCAAGTCCTCGTTCGACTTGTCGTCCTGGTGGCTCGTCGTCGGTATCAGCATGTCGCTCTGCACGCTTCCGCTCACAGTCACTTTCTTGCCGTCGTTCTGCGCCAGCGCCGTTGCCAGTGGCGATGCCACGCATAATGCCAGTAATATTGCCTTGCAATGTTTCATCGTTTCAAAAAAAACGTATTCCTTATATATATATAATGTGCGTAGATTCTATTTCAGCATCTCGCGCACTTTCTCAATCAACTCGTTCTCCGCGCCGTCCGTATATCCGTTGTGCTTGTAGGCTATGTTGCCGTTGCCGTCAAGTATCAGTGTGAACGGGACGCTCTGTGCCCCCACGGCGCGGCTGAAGTCGCGGTTCTGGTCCAGCAGCACCTCGTATGGCCATCCGTTCGAGTCGACGAGCGGCTTCACCTTGTTCACGTTCTGTGCCTCGTCGATGGATACTGCCACGAGTTTCACGCCGGTTTCCTCAACCCAGTCCTCATAGACCTCGCTGATGGCCTTCAGCTCGCGGTTGCATGGCTTGCACCATGTCGCGAAGAAACTGATGATCATCGGTTTGCCGTTGTTGTTCAGGGTGTCTGTGCTAACCTCTTTACCATTGATACTCTTTAGGCTGAACTTTGGCAGTTGAGCCTTTGCTGCCGTGCCGCAAACCAATGCCAGCAACAGCACAATAATGTAACGTTTCATCGTAGTTAATAATTTTATCATTGTTTATTCATGTATTCCACGCAGTACATTTAAAGGTCTCGAAAGATGCTTCTTCCTGCCCCCACACCGTGAGCGCAATCTGTTCGATGCCGTTGTTAGTCTGCAAATTTAATTTTTTCTTTTGTAACGGCAAAGAAATAACCAAAAAAAAACACATTAGTATGCGGTATTTGTCGTTTTGGCTGCCTAAATGACAGTTTTGATGTACAAAATATATCGCTGCGAATGTGCAATAATGTTGCGCCTGCATGCGTTGTAAAGAATGAGACAAACAATAAAAGTAACACTATGGAAAGAAGAACCGCACTCGCTGCCGCCATGCTCGCAATGGTATTCCTGACGCTGGCGTCCTGCTCAGGCAATGACGGATATGCCACGAAAAATATGACGGAGCAGCAGAAAAAGGATTTCGGGAATGCCGTGAAAGGCAACTACAAGGGAAAATGCATCGTGTTTTTCACAGACGCGAACTCGCAGTATGTGCCTGACGAGAACGGCAAAAATGCAAAGACCGGGGAAGAGAAGGTGCTGGAAGACATGGAGCTGTCTGTCAGCAACTACGACAGCCGTCTGCTGACGCTGCACAAGTTCCCGGCAAGCATCGTATCGGGAATTGTCGACGCAGACCCGGCGCTCAAGGAGGCAATCGCCTCACTGCCAGACGTGGACATAACCGCAAACTACGCTGTGATGTACGGCAGCGACCTCAAATCATACGATTTCTATTTGACGCCCAACCCCATCTCCTTCACCAAGGAGTACGGTGGCAAGAAACACCACATAAGGATAACATTCGAAAGCCTTGGCAGGGTTTATGTCTTCTCGCCGAAAGACCTCGAAAAGCCCAACGCCTTCGCGACGCAGGACCTTGTCACTTTCTCAGCTGCTGCCATCTATGACGGGGAGAGGCTCGTGCAGACGTTCGACACATACTACGGCAACGGAATGGAAATCGCGTTCAAACTCGACAAGGGCTGACGGACGGAACAGCGGGAAAATCAAGAAAAATCCGGTGGCTCATACAAAAAAACCGTATTTTTCTTGCACGTTCCGCATAAAAGGATTACCTTTGCACCCGAATTGATGCGCACCCCCTGTAATGGTGCATCATTCACCGGACTTGTAGCTCAGTTGGTTAGAGCAACAGACTCATAATCTGGAGGTCACAGGTTCAAGCCCTGTCTGGTCCACAAAGAGGTTTCAAGAGGACGTCAAACAACACGTCATTTTAGCCTTCAAAACAAGGATAATCGCTGTAAAATCAAGGTTTTACAGCGATTTTTTGTTTTTTATCCATATCCGTTTGACTGCCAAACCATACCTTCTGATAGTCATCATTCGGTCATTTTCTGGGTCAGTCGTAAAACCCAGTTGCAACCCTCTCCCCTCATGCACATAATTTCATAAGCCTGTAAAGGAAGAAAGGAATATC
>URLI01000056.1 GCA_900548585.1 uncultured Prevotella sp.
CACGGCTACAAGTATATAATAGGTGCGAAGATAAAGAATGAAAGTCAGCAGGTCAAGAACTGGATACTGGAACAGCCCAGGCGCGACTGCCAGATGGTTGAATATGACAAAGGAGGCGGACGCCGTCTCTTGGTCGGCTATACTGATGACCGTGCAAAGAAAGATGCCTATAACCGGGAGAAGGGAATACGCAGGCTGGAAAAGGCTTACAAGCATGGCGCGCTCACGAAAGGCAATATTAACAAAAGAGGCTATAACAAGTTTTTATCGATGGATGGCGAAGTGAGAGTCACCATCAATTATAATCGTGTTGCTGATGATTCTCGTTGGGATGGTCTTAAAGGGTATCTCACCAATACGGATATACCAATACATGACGTATACACAGCATATCACAACCTTTGGCATGTGGAACGGGCCTTCCGTATAGCGAAATCAAAGATAGAAATACGTCCCATGTTTCATTTTACACGCAAACGAATCGAGGGCCATATATGCATCTGTTTCGTGGCTTTGAAAGTATACAAGGAATTGGAGCATATGCTGAAGACCTCAGAGATTAAGATGAGCATAGACAAGGTGCTTGCATTGGCAAAAACAATCACTACGATACAAATAAAACTACCTCTGAACAAGGAGGTTTATACACAAACAATGCTGATGACAAGACATCAGAGAATAGCTAAACTATTTGATGAGGATTTTTGGGGTGCGCAATGACGAAGTCAGGTGATGGTAATCTTCATGTTCCTATGTTTTTTATTTCAGCCACAAAGGTAATGCCTTTCCCGTAAATGTTCCCACATATCCCCAATAAACTTTGATTCGTTTAAATCTATTTATGATTTGGTTTTTGCACTTTCTTTCCTTATTATCAGCTGTTTGCAGGTGTCGCCATCAAAATTCACTAAATCAAATCAATGCTGTTTTAGTATATACGGTTTCCACGCTTTTTCATGCCATGACGCCGATTACCGTCGCTTCACCGAGACGACCTTCGTGGGCGGCTGCTCCCTGTTGCGGCGGTTCACGACGCTCGACACGGCCTGCGCGAGATTGAGGAACGCGATGCCCGTCATCGTGTCGGCCGAGAGAGCCGCCGGCCGGCCGCCGTCGCCGCTCTCGCATATCCCCTGCACCAGCGGTATCTGCGCCAGCAGCGGCACGCCGAGCTCATCGGCAAGCCGCCGGCAGCCTTCCCTGCCGAAGATGTAATACTTGTTGCCGGGCAGTTCCTCCGGCGTGAACCATGCCATGTTCTCCACAAGTCCGAGTATAGGCACGTTCACCTTCTCGTTGCGGTACATGTCAACGCCCTTGCGCGCGTCGGCGAGCGCCACCTGCTGCGGAGTGGACACGACCACCGCACCCGTGATGGCGAGCGTCTGAAGCAGCGTGAGGTGGATGTCGCTCGTCCCGGGAGGGGTGTCGAGTATCAGGTAGTCGAGCTCGCCCCAGTTGGCATCGGCAATCAACTGCCTCAGCGCGTTCGATGCCATGCTGCCACGCCACAGAGTCGCCGTTTCCGGGTTCACGAAGAAACCTATTGACAGCAGTTTCACGCCATATTTCTCCACCGGCTCGATGAGGTCGCGGCCATCAACATGCACAGAGTACGGGCGAGCGTCCTCAACGTCGAACATCTTAGGCATGCTCGGCCCGAAGATGTCGGCGTC
The DNA here is from genome assembly GCA_900548585.1 of uncultured Prevotella sp. GTDB lineage: Bacteria > Bacteroidota > Bacteroidia > Bacteroidales > Bacteroidaceae > Prevotella. The sequence goes on from URLI01000056.1 coordinate 1,677, forward strand.
GAGCAGCCCAACCCTGTAGCCCATGCGTGCCAGCGAAATGGCGAGGTTGGCGGACACGGTGCTTTTGCCCACGCCGCCCTTGCCGCTGCTCACCGCCACGATGTTCCTCACGCCGGGCAGCATCTTGCCTGCCTCGGGGCGCGGCTTCGACCTGAACTCTGTCTTTATCTCCACCTCCACGTCCTTTGACACATGGTAGTGTATCGCCGCCTCGGCGGCTTTAACGGTTGACTTCAGGAACGGGTCGGTCTCGCGCGGGAACTCAATCACCACCCTGACCTTCATTCCGTCGACGACCGGCTGGTCGGCAATCATGCCGCTTGCCACGAGGCTTTTCCTCGTCCCTGGGTATGTCACCTTCTCCAGGGCATCCATTATCATTTTCGGGTATATTGTCATTTTTCCGTCTTGTTTTGATATTTTTCCGCGAAGTTACACCTTTTTACTGAAAACAGGGAACTTTCCGGCGCATTTATTTGCCCGGGGCATTCGTTTGCAGCCTTGTCGGCAGCGTCTGCCCATGCCTGCCAGCGTCCATCCACCGCCTGCGCTCGTCGTCGTCCATCCGCTCTATTGCATAACGCAGAGTGGTGCGCGGCATAGTGGCGGCATGGCTCTCGAGGAACGACCTGAGGATTTCCATGCCGGCGAGCTTCCCCATCTCGCGCAGCATCCAGCCCACGGCCTTGTGCATAAGGTCGTGGGGATGGTGCAGGTGACGCTCGGCATAGCGCAGCGTGTGGCTCGGGTCGCCATGGCGCAGCGGCTCCCATGTGCAAACCATCGAGATGCGCTCCTTCCACAGGTTGCCGCTGTCTGCGAGCCTGTCTATGACCTCTGTCTTCTCCCTTGACGTAAGGCGCGACGGCAGCACGAGCCACCGCCCGGGTATTTTCGGCGCGGAGAGGTCTACGAGGTCCCAGTTGTTTGCCCTCGCGGCGTTTCCGACATAGAAATTCACTATGTCATCGCGCTTCTCCATTGCCTCTGCGTCGTCAGTCATGCGCCTGCCGCACAGACTGTCAAACTGCGCGGCGAGTATCAGCAGGGCGCACAGGCGCGCGTCGTGCAGATCCGACTGCAGCAAACTGAATATTTCCCCACGCTCCATGTCATGGTGTTTCTTTGCCACGCCGCGCACCTGCGGCACCCTCAGACCGAGGAACTTGTCTCCCTCGCCATACTCCCCCTTCCCGGTCTTGAAGAACTTCATGAGCGTCTGGCGGCGTTTCTCGTCAGCCATCCCTTTCATCTCATCAATCACCGCGTTTGCCGTGTGTATCATTGTTTTCCTGTATCAAATATAGTTAAAATCAGCCGGGACTGCACTGCAAATTCGGCGTGTTTGCTGACCAAATTCGGCGTATTTACAATGCAAATTCGGCGTGTTTGCAATACAAATTCGGCGTGTTTGCACCACCGTTGGCATGCAAGCGGCAGGCTGGTTGTGACATATTGCCATTCCGTTTTGCCGCAAACGAGTCCCGCCAACGCCGTTTACATGCTACTGCGCGAGGCACATGTCGAGCTCGGCGGTGATTTTTTCCCTGTCGAGATGCTGGCCGATGAACACCAGTTTTATCATCCTGTCGCCGTAGGTGTCGTCCCAGTCGCGCATCATGTCCGGGTTCTGTCTCATCAGTTGCTCAAGTTCCTCCCCGTTTGCCGTGGCATACCACATTCCGCTTCCGCGCAGCGTCTTCTGCACCCCTGCCTGCTCAAAGAGGAACGACATGTCGCGGTTGTGCGCGAAATAGCACACCCCCTTCGTGCGTATCACCTCCCTGGGCCATTTCTTTGCCACGAAATGGTCGAAGAAATTGATGTCGAACGGCTGTCGGCGGTAATACACAAACGTGCTTATGCCATATTCCTCCGCCTCGCCCTCGCCGTGATGGTGATGGTGGTGGTGGTGGCCGTGTCCGCCTTCGTCTTCATCGAGGTGCGGGTGCTCGTGCTCCGCGTGATGATCGCGGTGGTGCTTCGCCTCGTGTTGCTCCTCCTCTGTCACCGGGCGCTCAATCTCCTGTATCCATCTTGCCGATGTCACCACCCGCTCGAAGTCGAACAGTCTTGTGTCCAGTATTCGCCCGAGGTCAATGTCGGCATAGTCGCACTCTATGATTTCAGCCTTCGGCTGTAGTGTCCTTATGATGTGCTTCACGCGTTCGAGTTCCTCCGGTCTCACCTCCGAGGCCTTGTTTAGCAGGATGATGTTGCAGAACTCGATTTGCTGTATGATGAGGTTCTCGATGTCCTCCTCGTCGAGTTTCTCTTTCGTCAGGCTGTCGCCGCACTCGAACTCGCTCTTTATGCGCAGCGCGTCAACCACGGTCACGATGCAGTCGAGACGTGGGTGGTCGCTCGCTGCAGCCCCCGGGCCCATCAGCGGAATCGAGCATATCGCCTGCGCTATTGGCTCCGGCTCGCACACTCCGCTTGCCTCGATTACGATGTAGTCGAACTTTCCACTCTTGGTTATGCCGTTGAGCTGTGCGAGCAGGTCGTTCTGCAGCGTGCAGCAGATGCAGCCGTTCTGGAGGGCCACGAGGCTGTCGTCGCCCTTTGTCACGACGCCGCCCTTCTGAATCAGTCCGGCATCGATGTTCACCTCGCCGATGTCGTTAACGATAACAGCAAACTTTATGTTTCGCCTGTTGCCAAGAATGCGGTTCACCAATGTTGTTTTTCCGCTGCCGAGGTAGCCGGTCAGCAGCAATACAGGTGTCTGTCTCATTTTTTTCCTGTTTTTTAATAGTGGTTGCTTAAGTTATATGTCATGAAAAAGACTTTTATTGCTATTGCGTAAGGAAACGTGCGTATTTGGTGCAGATTTTCGATGAGTACGCGCTGAAGATGTTGTTGGCGAAAAGTATGTCAGTTATCTTGTTGTCCCTGACATATTTCACCATGTTTTTCGTGAAATAGCGGTTGTCGATTATGTGTATTTCCTCGAACGAGAAGAACAGGTAGCCCGGTATGGCATTGCCGAAACTGTCTTTGAGAACGATGAGCCTACGCCCGTTCTTCGTTGACGTTCGCACTTGGGTTATCTTCGAGTCGCCTCCCATGAAAGTGCAGTATGCGCCGCCGCTTCCGTCCTTGAATTTAACGAAATATTGTCCTTTGACCGGGCTTCTCTCGCCAGTCACCTGATAGTTCTTGTTCACGTTGTACACGATGTATGTCGTGGTGTACTCCACGCCCACAGGGACATAGTAGACGAAATCCTCCGGCGACTGCTTTACGGATATGTCCTTGGAGTAACTGTACATCGACCCTACGAAGCGGCGCACCACCCCGCGCCGGTAACTGCGCAGGTCGCGGAACGGCACCTTCGCCACCTCGGCGAATTTCCTTGCGGCATAGTATGCGCCGAGCGGCGCCCAGTGGTGGTCGGTGCGCAGGTAGATGTCTTCTGCCGCATGTTCGCCCAATGTCTGGTATATGTTCACCGGCTTCACGCCAGGCGCGAGATGCCGCATTATGTTGTTGATTGTCATAAGCTGCGGCTTCGTTACCTTTCTCACCCTCTCGGGGCAGTAATACTCTATTGCCGTCGGGATGACCATGCAGTAAACGTTAACCTTGTCGCCGAATTTCTCCTTGTAAAGGTTGGCAGCCTTGGCGTATCCCGTTCCTCCCGCAGCCCCTCCGCCGTATGCCATCAGTGCCCTTGCCCGTGGCGGCTTGCCCACCACCACGATGCCTGCATGTGCTATCTTTGCGTTCTCGTTGGCAGTCACCTTGTTGCGGTACTGGTATGCCGTGTCGCCCGGGGTTGTCTCGTCCGGGATCCCGTCATCTCCTGCCGCAGGTTTCACCGCCGTCTCTGCGGCGTGGAACGATATGGCATCGTCTCCCCCGATGTCTAATTTCATAGCCTTGCCGAACATCATGCTCACCGCCATGAACTTGTCGCGGAACGGCTCGCTGTCGCTGAACCACGAAGAAACTTCCGCTGTGAACTTTCCACTTTTCAGTTTGTCCCACGAGAAAGCCGGGAATGTTGCAAGTTCGCGCTTCTCCAGTTCCGAGAATGTGCTGCGCGGGAATGTCAGGAACACCACGGTCAGTGCGGTAAACACTCCGGCGAGCAGTCCAAGATAGATTTGGTCGTTTTTCATTTTAATTGTCTTTTAGAATCGTGTGTATAGGAATGCGTTGTTCGTTGCACCCACAAGCAGTGCTACGCTGAGTGCAAGTATTATCAGAGACAGTGCCGTGCGTCCGGCGAATATTGCCCCGTTGTGCAGCCACCTGTTGTTGCGAAGCACCCGTGCAGAAACGCCTGCGATAAGCGTTCGCACTGGCATACACAGTATGAGTGCGAAGAGGAAGAGCCAGAACTTGTCAATTACGGCAGCCTGCGACACAAAGTCGGTGAAGGCAGTGCCAAGTCCGATGTAAGAGCGGAAGAAGGTTTGCATTTGCGCGAAGTCCTCGAAGTAGAACATCCCCCAGCCAGTCACGACGACAACAAGGCTGTAGATGTGCAGCAGCGGTGACGGAATGCGGTGTTTAATCTTGAGGATCGTGTATTTCTCCGCCATCACGATGACGCCGAAATACAGTCCCCAGATGATGAAGTTCCAGCTTGCGCCGTGCCACATTCCGGTGAGAAACCACACCACGAGTATGTTCCATGCCTGATGCCTGCGGTTGCCGCCCATGGGTATATACACATAGTCGCGGAAGAAACTGCCCAGCGAGATGTGCCACCGCCGCCAGAAGTCGGTTATGGAGTCGCAGCAGTACGGGTGGTTGAAGTTCTCCTTGAAATGGAAGCCAAGGCATCTTCCGATTCCTATCGCCATGTCGCTGTAGCCGGAGAAGTCGAAATATATCTGCAATGCGAACGCCGTGATGCCCAGCCATGCCCCGGTTGTTGACAGGTTGGCAAGTCCTGCGGCGAGGAACTGGTCTGCCACCTCCGACAGTTGGTTGGCTATGATGACCTTCTTGCCCAGCCCTACGAAGAAACGGAACACACCGTCGGCTATGTCGCTGGCAGATGCGTGGCGGTTGCTTATCTCGTCGGCAATGGTGTCATACCGCACTATAGGGCCTGCGATGAGTTGCGGGAACATCGAGATGTAGAGCAGCAGGTCGATGAAGCGGCGTTGCGCGGGAGACTCCCGGCGATAGACATCAACGAGGTATGTTATTGACTGGAAGGTGTAGAAACTGATGCCGATGGGCAGTGCGAGCATAGGCACTGCCACGCTGATGCCGATGCCGGAAAGGATGGAGGCCAGGAAGCCGAGGTACTTGAATATCCCGAGGATGAGAATGTTGCATGCCAGTCCGATCACGAGTGCCATCCGCCGCCTTTGCACGGAACGGTCGATGATGCGCCCTGCGATGTAGTTCACAAGTACGCTGAACAGCATGAGGAACACATACACTGGTTCACCCCAGGCGTAGAAGAGCAGCGAGAACGCCACCAGCACCCAGTTTCGCACACGGTTGCATGGTTTTTCCCCTGAAAGGTTTGACTTCCTGTCGATTAGCGACGCAAGCAAGTAAAGCAGTGCGAACGCTGGAATGAACGCGAAGATGAAAAATAAGTCTGAGAATACCATCAGTTTTTGTTTTTGGTTTTTGTTTCTTTTCTTAGCAATGATGAAATATGCCGTGCTATGATGGCGCCATTGCGTTTTGCCCCCTCGGCATTTGTGTGCGTGCCGTCTGACGTGTAGCGTTTTTTCTTCAGCTCGCGCTCACGGTCGATGCAGCCAAGCCTGTCCTGCCTTATCACGCTTATGCCCATCTGCATGGCGCATTCCTCCATTATGTCGCCCACGCGCCTGATGTTTCCGAGGCTCGTCGCGGTGCATTGTAGCGGTGTGAGAAGCACTATCCTTGCATCGGGGAATGACTCTCGGAGCAGCCCGCAGCCGTGGTGCAGCGCGGCCGGGAGCGACGTCATCCTGCCGGGCGGCAGATTGGTGATTGGCGTGCCGTCTACCTGAAAGTCACTGCCGTCGCATGGCGAGAACACGCCTGGCCGCTTGTCATGAAACCAAGCGTCGTTTGTCCCGGCGGCTATTATTATAAGGTCTGGAGTGGGCTGCGTGCCTCTGCTCACCGCTTGCAGCAGCCGCGTTATCTGGTTGTATATCACGTTGTCGTCGCCAAGCACGGCGATGTTCTCCGCCGTGTTCTCCTTTGTCCTCACGGTGTTCGTCCATGTCGCCCCGCTGCGGGCGTAACTCCTGCAAGATGCCGGCCTGAAGAAGTCTTTGAACCACTTGTTCCAGCCTCTTTCGTTTCCGCAGTCGTCGCCTCCTATCCAAGTGTTGGAATCGCCGAGAATAACCACATTGATGTTGCCATGCCCGGTCTGACGTGCCATTGCCGCAGACAATACCGAAAGCAGGACGCATGCAGTTATTATAGTTTTTTTCATTGCCAGTCGTTTTCTGCGGCATGACATTACCGCACACACAGTGTTGTTTACAACTTGCAAAATTAATGAAAAACAGTGACACCGCAAAAAAGGAAACGCAAAAACATGAAAAAAAAATTACACGCCGTGCCGCAGAGTCAACCAGCAAGTGCAAAATTAGTCAATCCTTTTATAAAACTCTTGTTTGGTGTTGAAAACTTGAGTTTTTCACTTCCAATTTGGAGCATAAAGTTCCGAAGCGTTCTCGTATATTCATTTTTCATTGTTTTGGACTACAAATATAGCAAAAGGCAGAGAATTTATCCCAGCCTTTATGCCTGATATAATAAAAATTATATTGATAATCAGATTACCCCGTTAAATTCGTAAGTGCGTGCGCTAAATGTGGCTTTTTTCATCTTTAATAAAAATCAAGTTTCGTATCCCATTATTTAATAATAAAGTATCTTTTGAAATTTTCTTTATATCATATTTGAGGTATAAAGAGTGATTTTCATTTGGGATTACATAATAAATAGAAATTGTCATATTATGCAACTCGAACTTTTTAGAGAACATCGCATCCTGCTGAGATGATATAATCAACTTTCCTTCTTTATCATATGTCCTAAATTGATTCTCTCTTTTATTAAACTCTATGGAAAATGGATATTCCGTAGAGTTCCAATATTTAATACTATCATCTGTCAGCAATCCTATAATTCTTGCATGAAAGGATTGCTTGTCTTGTGGATTCCTAATTGCTATTCCAGAACTACAAGATGTAAAATAAAAGAATATTATTCCAAATATTGAATTAAATAACTTCCCCTTCATATCATTATTGAGGTTCGCAGAGTCAACCAGCAAGTGCAAAATTACAAAACTTGTTTGAAGAATTCGCACTTTG
>URLI01000057.1 GCA_900548585.1 uncultured Prevotella sp.
AGTCAAGTTAGTGCTGAGACAGAATTTGTCATGAACAATATTGCTGAATAGTTACTGCGTCCTGATACCCTTGCCCGACCGAAAGCCAGTTCCGCAGCGTGGCGGTCGCCTCATACCCCAGCGACATGAACAGGCGCAATGACTTTTCATTCATCGAAGACACGACGGCATACAACTGGAAAATATCCAGCACCTCGGCGGCATACCAGTGCAGTTCCCCGAGAGCCGCCTTTGCAATTCCCCTGCCGCGCAATGCGGCTTTCAGAACGATGCCCACCTCGGCCCTGCTGTGTCGCGGGTCAAAGTTGAACAGGTCGGCCAGTCCAGCGACACTCTCGTCTGCCGTCGCGATTACAAACCGCATCTGGCGGTCGGCATATATGTCGTTGGTGGTGTTTGCGATGAATGACCGCAGCGAATAGCGCGAATAAGGCACATTCGCAGAGCCAACGTCCCACAGGCTGCGGTCGTTCTCTATACTGTATAGCTCGTCCAGGTCTTCCGGCTCGAGTGCCCGCAGGATAACCTTCCCCTGTGTCATGCCAGTACTTCCTTGAAAGTGATGATCCTGTTTCTCCTCATGTCGAAAGTGCCAATAATAAGGTTTTTCGAGGGATTGCTGCCGAACGCCCTGAGTATATCCTCGTATGCATAGGCATCTATGTCATAAACAACGTATGTCGGGGTGTCGATTTCCATGATTTCCTTTATCGCGTTGTGTCCCTCTGGCACGCTGCCGCTGTCTGCGGTGTAGAATTTCGCCGTCAGCCCGAGTTTCCTCGCCATGCGCCTGCATCTCTTCATGGCGCAGTCCCTGCCAATAAACACGTAACCGGGATAACGCTCGCGCCTGCGATAGAATCCCAGTGCTTTCCGCAGCCTGCCCCATGCCAGCGCCATTGCAGCCATTGAGGCCTTGAACACGATCGCCGTCCTGATGGGTATACTGAGCAGCACCGTCATGTTGCCATAGTGCTTGCGGAAGAATATGAACATGGCCTCGTAGAACACATGGACATATCTGAAACTGCTCTTCTGTGTGCTTTCCCCCTTGTAATGCAGTATGTCGGCAGGATAGTACCAGTTTCTGAACCCTTCCTTCAGCAGCCTGTGGCTGAGGTCTATGTCCTCGCCATACATGAAAAAGTCCTCGTCGAGCAGGCCTGCCTTGTCGAGAGCCGTCCGCCGTAGCATACAGAACGCCCCGCTCACGACCTCTATCTCCACCGGCCTGTCCCACGGCAGATAGCTCATGTAGTACTTCCCGTACCTGCGGCTCTCGGGAAAGCGTTTGCACAGGCCCGCCATCTTGTAGAATGCGGTCATTGGCGTTGGCAGTCCCCGGCGGCTTTCCATCGCCACGTTCCCTTTGCTGTCGAGCATACGCACGCCGAGCGCGCCGGCATCCCGGTGCCCGTCCATGAAGGCGAGGCACTCCCCTATCACATTCTCTCCGACGAAAGTGTCAGGGTTGAGCAGCAACACATATTCGCTCTCCGTCTGCCTTATGGCGATGTTGTTCGCCCGCGCGAAACCGAGGTTGTGGTTGCTTGCCACGAGGTTGACCTCCGGGAAGGTGCGCGGAATGACGTCTACGGTGTCATCTTTCGAGTGATTGTCAACGACATACACCTCGGCGTCTATGTCCTTCAGCGCGCGCCGCAGGCTGCCGAGGCATTGCTCAAGGTAATGCCTGACGTTATAACTTACTATTACAACCGTTAGTTTCATTATTCTATTGATGTCTCCCTGTTCACACGTGACCCGGAAGGATATATGAACACCATTGATATTAGCAATATTATAGCCATGTAGCCGAATGCCACGTTCATGTATATATAATACAATAAGGTATTGGCCACGAGCGGTGCGGCCAGCATGAACAGCCGCGCGAGCGCCCAGCGGAGGTAGTGTCCCGCCTTTATTTCACCGCGCACCCTTCTGAAACGGAACAGGCGTATGGCGAGCGGGACTGCGCACACGGTGGCCAACTCAAGCAGCGAGACCACGATGAACTGCGTCTCAACATCGCCGGCGCCGCATCCGGGCTCCAAGATGCCGGCCTCGAATGTTATGACCATCAGCACCGACACGGCGATTGACATCCAATATATTGTCTTTATCATATTCATTCCATCAGCCCTCGTAAGGCACCCTGTTGACTATGCTGCGCCCAAGAGTCACCTCGTCGGTGTACTCGAGCTCGTTGCCCACGCTTATACCGCGTGCTATTACGGTCTGCCTGACATCATAGCCTGCAAGTTTGCGGAATATATAGAATGCCGTCGTGTCTCCCTCCATAGTGCTGCTAAGAGCCATTATGACCTCGGAGACAGCACCCTCCGCGACCCTTCTCACAAGGGAGTCGACCTCAATGTCGCCAGGGCCGATGCCGTCGATGGGGGAAATTATACCCCCGAGGACATGATACAGCCCACCGTACTGCTGGGTGTTCTCTATCGCCATCACGTCCTGTATGTTCTCGACGACGCATATCGTCGAGGCATCGCGGTGCTTGTCGGAGCATATCGGACACACGTCGGTGTCGCTGATGTTGTGACACACCTTGCAGTGACGCACCTCGTGCTTCAGGCGGCATAGCGCGTCGGCAAGGCCGTCAACCGCCGCGTCATCCTGCCTCAGCAGGTGCAGCACGAGCCTCAACGCCGTCTTGCGGCCTATGCCAGGCAGTTTCGCCATCTCCCCGACCGCCTTTTCGAGCAGCAAGGATGGATATTGCTGGGTCATCGTTTCGTTTTTTCAGGTGCAAAGTTAGTTTAAAATAAGCGGAACACAAAGAGATTGCAATATTTTTAGTACCTTTGCGGCAAAAAGGAATGAAAATAACAAAATCGGAATTCAGCATAAGCAGTGCCACGGTGAGCCAGTGCCCCAAGGACAAAAAGCCTGAATATGCCTTCATCGGCCGCAGCAACGTGGGCAAATCGAGCCTCATAAACATGCTGTGCAACCACAAGGGGCTGGCCAAGACATCGGCCACGCCGGGCAAGACACTGCTCATAAACCATTTCATAATCAACAACGAGTGGTATATCGTCGACCTGCCGGGCTACGGCTATGCCAAGAGATCCAAGACACAGCGCGACAAACTGCAACAGATGATCTCGTCATACATCCTGCAAAGAGAACAACTCACAAACGTGTTCGTGCTAATCGACATAAGGCACGACCCGCAGCAGATTGACCGCGAGTTCGTCGACTGGCTCGGGAAAAGCCAGGTGCCCTTCGCCATCGTGTTCACAAAAGGCGACAAGATGGCGCCAACAAAGATTAAGCAGCAGGCAGAGGCATACATGGCCAAGCTCGAGGACACATGGGAGATACTGCCACCATATTTCATTTCAAGCGCGCAAAAGGGATACGGACGCGATGAAATCCTCGACTACATAGAGAGCATAAACAACAGGCTGAAGGAGAATAACGAAGAATAAACATACAGAGTAAATTGGCTGCGACACCTTATCTTGACATACAGAACCTTTCAAAGTCTTTCGGCGAGCTGGTGCTTTTCGAAAACATAAACATGAGCATCGCCGAGGGACAGCGCGTGGGGCTGATTGCAAAGAACGGCACCGGGAAAAGCACCCTGCTCTCAATAATAAACGGCAACGAGGGATATGACGGGGGAGAAATCATTTTCCGCAGAGACCTGCGCGTGGGCTATCTCGAGCAGTCACCCCACTACGACCCTGACGAGAGCGTGCTCGACGCATGCTTCAACCACAAGGGGGAGAAAGAAAAGGTGCTGAAGGCAAAGCAAATACTCACGCAACTGAAGATAATGAGGCTCGACCAGCCGATGCGCGAACTGAGCGGAGGGCAGCAGAAACGCGTGGCGCTTGCCAACGTGCTGCTGACCGAGCCGGAACTGCTGATACTCGACGAGCCGACAAACCACCTCGACCTCGAGATGATAGAATGGCTCGAGGGATTCCTTAACAGGGGCAACAAAACGATGCTTATGGTGACACACGACAGGTTCTTCCTGGACCGCGTGTGCAACATCATAATGGAACTCGACGACAGGACAATATACACATACCACGGGAACTACAGTTACTACCTCGAGAAACGGCAGCAGCGCATTGACAACAAGAGGGCGGAGATCGCAAGGGCAAACAACCTGTACCGCCGCGAACTGGAATGGATGCGGCGGCAGCCACAGGCACGCGGACACAAGGCACGCTACCGCGAGGAGGCCTTCGCCGACCTGGAGAAAATCGCGAAACAGCGCATGGAGGACAGGCAGATGAGGCTGCGGCGGTCCAACGTGTACATAGGGAGCAAGATTTTCGAATGCCAGTATGTGTCGAAGACGTTCGATACCGGCACATCACCAAAGATAACGATACTCAAGGATTTCTACTACAACTTCGCGCGCTTCGAGAAAATGGGCATAGTTGGCAACAACGGCACGGGCAAAAGCACGTTCGTAAAAATGCTTTTAGGCACGGAGGAGGCAGACAGCGGGCGTTTCGACATCGGGGACACCGTGCGCTTCGGCTACTTCTCGCAGGAAGGACTGCAGTTCAACGAACAGCAAAAGGTGATAGACATAGTGACAGACATCGCCGACTATGTCGACCTCGGAAGTGGCAGACACCTCACCGCATCGCAGTTCCTGCAGCATTTCCTGTTCTCGCCCGAGCAGCAGCACAACTATGTATACAAACTATCCGGGGGAGAGAAACGCAAACTGTACCTTTGCACGGTGCTAATGCGCAACCCGAACTTCCTCGTACTCGACGAACCGACAAACGACCTCGACATACAGACACTTCAGATCCTCGAGGAATACCTGCAGGACTTCCCCGGCTGCGTGATTGTTGTCAGCCACGACAGGTATTTCATGGACAAGGTCGTTGACCACCTGCTCGTGTTCAAAGGCAACGGGGTGGTCAAGGACTTCCCTGGGAACTACACGCAATACCGGGAATGGTCGGCCATGAAGAGCAAGGAGGAAGAGGCAAAGAAAGCGATGCAGGGGAAAAGCGGCAGCACACAGAAGCGGAAAAACAGAGCAGGCCAACATGCAGACAGGCCGAGGCGACTGTCATACATGGAGCAGAGGGAAATGCAGCGGCTGGAAAAGGAAATCGAGGCTCTCGAGGCCGAACAGAAGAGACTGGAAGGCGAACTGTGCAGCGGCACACTTGGCGTTGAGGAACTCACGGAAAAGAGCATACGGCTGCCAAAACTGAAGGAGGAACTCGACGAGAAAAGCATGAGATGGCTTGAACTTTCCGAGATCGGGTCATAACCATAGCCACCCGCAACAGCACAGGCCACGCAGCCATTCGGCATCATAACGGCTTCCAGTTGGCAATGAATGTCATTGCGGTTTGCACTCTCCCGCAGACCAATTACGCCGTAATTGCAGACCAAATTCGGCGTATTTGCTCACCAAATTCGGCGTATTTGCAACGCAAAACCGCCGTAATTGCATACCGTCCAAGTAAAAAACAGATGTATGCCTGTAATCAACTGCCGGCCAATCAGACACAAAATAAAGCCGCATGGACATGCAGACTTGTTAAAAATGGTTAAGCGCGCGTTGTATAGGCAAACAAAACAAAAGCAAAATATGATTTTATAAAAAAAAGACGTAACTTTGCAGCGTTATTTCAATAAACACTTTAATTGTTTCCGTTCGCGAAACAATAAAAAACCTTAACTTTGCATATTTAAATTACATATGTACACAATAGACGAATTATCATCTAAAGATATTTCCGAACTGGGAAATATAGCGAAAGAAATCGGGGCTGACGTGCAGGAAGGAGCAGATCAGCAAGGTATCATCTATGCCATCCTTGACAAGCAGGCTGTGCTCGAGAGCGAGAAAAGCCCGATGGGGACAAAACGCCGCAGGACAAGGATACAGAAAAAAGAAACCGACAGGGTTTATTCCGTGAACGGCAAGGACGGGGAAAACTTTGACACGAAGAAACAGAAAGCCGCAGAGCAGCAACAACTTTTCAAAGAGAAGGCAGAAACCGGCACACCCGCAACGGAGGACAAACCTGAGGAGGCGGAGGTGACGGAAGAAAAGAAAAAGACAACGGCAAAGAAACGGGTAAGAAAGCCGAAAGCCGAAATCGCAGCAGAAGAAACAAGGAAAGCCACAGAAGAAAACAAGACAGCGGAAGACGAAGCAACCGAAACAAAAGAAGAAACAGCCGTGGAAGAAGAGAAAAATACGGAACAAAATCCTGAAAACAAGGAGGGGGTTGTTCCTGAAGAAAAATACGAAGCAGGAACGCAGGAGGCGCCAAGCGGCGAGGAAAACAGCCTGATACAACAACTGCAGGAAAAAGTGAATGCACGCAATGATGCGGAGGGAAAAAAGCCTGCGGCACTCGAGGACAGCGTGTGGGAAGGCGACCCGGGAGATGGGACCGATTTCATAATATCAATAGACCTGCCGATAGAAGACCATGCGGCAATGCCTATGTACGACATGCTCGACAACCCGACAACTCCCATGATGCAGCCAATACAGCCAGTACAGCAGTTCGCGCCGCTGAACAGCGACGAGTCAGAACTTGAGGACTTCAACTTCTCTGACATAATAAACGCGAACGGAGTATTGGAGATAATGCCGGACGGATATGGCTTCATACGCTCGAGCGACTACAACTATCTCTCGTCTCCAGACGACGTTTATGTATCGGCGGCACAGGTGAAACGCTACGGACTGAAGACGGGCGACGTGCTGCAGTGCAATGTCAGGCCGCCGCGCGAGGGGGAGAAATACTTCCCGCTCACAAGCATCGACAAGATAAACGGCAGAGAACCTTCAGAGGTTCGCGACCGTGTGCCGTTCGAGCATCTCACCCCACTCTTCCCCGATGAGAAATACGACCTGTGTGGCGACCCCAAGACGACAAATCTCAGCACAAGGATTGTTGATCTGTTCGCGCCTATCGGCAAAGGACAGCGCGCGCTTATAGTGGCGCAGCCAAAAACGGGCAAGACAATCCTGATGAAAGACATTGCGAACGCCATCGCGGCGAACCACCCGGAGGCCTATCTGATGATGTTGCTCATAGACGAGCGCCCTGAGGAGGTGACGGACATGGCAAGGACAGTGAATGCAGAGGTCATAGCATCAACGTTCGACGAACCGGCAGAACGTCATGTGAAAATTGCAGGCATCGTGCTGGAAAAGGCGAAGAGGATGGTCGAATGCGGCCACGACGTGGTGATTTTCCTCGACTCCATAACACGTCTCGCACGGGCGTACAACACCGTGGCGCCGGCAAGCGGTAAGGTGCTCACCGGTGGTGTAGACGCCAACGCACTGCAGAAGCCGAAACGTTTCTTCGGCGCGGCACGAAACATCGAGGGAGGCGGCTCACTGACAATCATCGCTACGGCACTTATTGACACGGGGTCGAAGATGGACGAGGTGATATTCGAGGAGTTCAAGGGCACAGGAAACATGGAACTGCAGCTTGACCGCTCACTGAGCAACAAGCGCATATTCCCGGCCGTGAACCTCGTGGCATCAAGCACACGCCGCGACGACCTGCTTCAAGACAAGACCACCATCGACCGCATGTGGATCCTACGCAAGTACATTGCCGACATGACATCAATGGAGGCAATGGACACCATACACGACCGAATGGAAAAGACACGCAGCAACGAGGAGTTCCTTATAACGATGAACTCCTGACAAGAACTGGATATATGCAGCATCCTCATGCCACCTGGCTGCGGATGCACAAAACAATTGAGGGTGTGTCACAACAGACACACCCTCTTGCTTGCGCAAACGCTCGTGATTTATCAGTAAATTGACATAAAAAAGGCATCACGTTGAGAGTGTCCTCTATTATATCTTTACCTTTTTCTTTCCATTTACAATATAAACTCCATTCGGCAAGGCATCAAGGGGCTGGCTGAGCCTAACGCCACTGAGTGTGAAAATGTTGCCTCTGCCGTCCGATTTCCTCTCATTGACACCATCGATGCCAGCAGGTATTACGCCATACACGCTGACATCGTCAATGTTGACCCGGAAAAGGTCATGGCTCTTGTAGTGGCGGAACGCTATGTATTTCGTGCCTTCTGGCAAATCCCTCTCATACTTATACCAATTTCCGCGCTCTTTGTCAGGGACAAAATGAGAACCTGATGCCTGCACAGCCTTTATCGTCTCCTCGGAAACCAGCGTGAAATCACCAACGTCCCTACCCTTTTTCGATGCCATGAGTGCCAACACCTCATTCTGGAACCTGTCATCCTGCACACTGACATAGAATATGACCTTTTTAGCGCCGTCAATGCGTGGCGAGACGAGCCAGTTGTCTGGCGTGAGGGCATATTTGCCATTGGACGACGCCGATGTCATGATGCCGGGCCTGCCGTCCGGACCGGCAAGCCAGGAACTGTAATCATACAAGTAATACCAGTTGTTCCCGTCGCCGTCATTGTCAATCAAAGACCATCCCTCGGGAACTCCGTCACCGTTGACATCAAAGAAATTCTCCCTAAGTATAAGATCCTGGGCGTTAATCACGATGGAAATCAGCAAAAGTAATGTAAGGAAACAAGCACACCTCTTCATGGCAGTAAAATATTATTGTGACGACACCGCAATCCTTTGTGGCATTGACCATTTGTAAAGTCAAAGACAGCGGGCAGTATTCAGATGCTGCAAAAATACTTATTTAATTTTTAACTACAAAGAAAACATGGGAATAAAAAACAAAAAAGGCATGGCAGATTGGCAAATTGTCAATGTGCCGCACCTTTAATATGCATCTGGATGCTGCCAAAGCCATCAAAATCTTTTTTATATTAAACCCAAATCGGTCATTACAACACTGATTTTTCTATTTAGACTTGGCAACCCGTTCCCCGGCTGCTACCAGCCGCTTGCCGGCATCTTGCCCGTCGTTTTTTCTTGACGTAGCCCGCTACGCC
>URLI01000058.1 GCA_900548585.1 uncultured Prevotella sp.
CAGACATATAAGGGTTGTTTGTTATTATGAAAGACGGCTAATATTGGATGCTTACTCTGCAGCCGTGGAAAGGGACTGCCAAGACGAAATGGAAGACGCTGGGCGACGGGCGGATGGCCGCGCGGAAGGCGCAAGCATACCCACACTCAGCGGCAGGCGGCGCGGCAGGCAGGCGCGAAGGGCAACGGCGCCGATGCCCAACCGCAAGGCAAACACGGCGTATTTGATGAGCAAACACGGCGTATTTGAAATGCAAATTCGGCGTGTTTGAAACGCAAACACGGCGTGTTTGCTTCCTTGCCAGCCACGAACCGGCACGGCAGAGGCAGTGACTGCGTAGCAGTAATGTAGTCAGCAGGAATTTGGATTCGCGCCATGCACGCCACTACCTTTGCAGCACGGAAACATAACATTCAATAAAAAAAGGTATATGGCAATAAGGTACAGACTAATCCGCAACGGCATCAAGGGTGACACCAACTATGGCAGATACTATGCCCACACGGTGAGGAACACGGAGGTGAGCCTCGGGGAAATCGAGCGCGAGATAGAGAGCAACTGCACGGCGAAGGCGTCGGACGTGCGGCTGGTGGTGAAGGAGTTCTACGAGACGATACGCCGGGCGATGCAGGACGGGCATGTGGTCAACATGGGCGAGCTCGGCAAGATGTACATCACGGTGACGAGCCGCCCCTCCGACTCGCCCGAGGAGTTCTCCACGAAGGGCAACATCACCGGCTTCAGGTGCAGGTACGTGCCATGCGGCAGGCGGCGCGGAACAGGTGCGGGCGACATGGCGCGCACGGTGAGGCGGTTAATGACAGACGGCTGCCGTGCCGTGAAGGCCGTATAGGCGGCTCACACGCGCGCCGCGTCAGTCCTGGAAGTAGACGCGCTTCACACGGTTGCTGATGCCCGTGAGCACCTCGTAGGGTATCGTGCCGAGGGCGTCGCTCAGCACGGTCACGGGCAGGCTGTCGCCGAAAATCTCAACGGCGTCGCCCTCGCGGCACCCGATGCCGGTCACGTCGATCATGGCAACGTCCATGCAGATGTTGCCGACGTATGGCGCGCGGCGCCCGTTGACGAGGCAATAGCAACGCCCGCACCCGAGGCGGCGGTTCAGCCCGTCGGCATAACCTATCGGTATCGCGGCGATCACGCTGTCGCGCGTCAGCACGCCACGCCTGCTGTAGCCAACGGTCTCGTCCTTCGGCACGCGCCTCATCTGCAGTATTGTGGTCCGCAGCGTGCAAACGTTGTTCAGCATGTGGTTGTCGCGGCTGTCTATGCCGTAGAGCCCCAGCCCCAGGCGGCACATGTCGAGTTGCCGTTCCGGGAAATGCTCTATGCCCGCCGAGTTGTCGATATGCCGCAGTATCTTGTGCCTGAATGCCGCCTGCAGCTGCCTGCTCGCCTCGTCGAAGAGGCGGAACTGCATCGCCGAGAAGTTGTCAAAGTCGTCGCTGTCGGCTCCCACGAAATGGCTGAACACCGAGCGCGGCGTGAGTGCTGCCTGGTGCCGCAGGCAGTCGATGAGCCGAGGCATGTCCTCCCGTGGGTTGAAGCCGAGGCGGTGCATCCCAGTGTCTATCTTGACATGCACCGGCCAGCCCGTTATCCCCTCGCGGCGCGCGGCGGCAATCAGTTTGCCGAGCAGGCGGAAGGAATACACCTCCGGCTCGAGGCCGTAGTCGAACATCGTCTTGAAGGCAGTCGTCTCGGGGTTCATTATCATGATGTTGCCCGTTATGCCAGCCTTGCGCAGCGTCACTCCCTCGTCTGCCACCGCCACGGCGAGATAGTCGACATGGTGGTCCTGCAGTGTCTTTGCCACCTCCACGGCGCCGCTGCCGTAGCCGTCTGCCTTTACCATGCACACGATTTTGGTGTCCCGCCGCAGGAACGAGCGGTAGTGGTTGAGGTTGTCCACCACGGCACGGAGGTTCACCTCGAGAATCGTCTCGTGCACCTTCTGCTCGAGCGCCTCGGTGATGTGGTCGAAGCCGAAGCTCCTCGCGCCCTTGATGAGCGCCATCTCGCCGTGGATGTCTGCGGCGTCGCTCGCGAGGAACTCCTCCGTTGTGCGGAAGAAATGTTTCTCCGGTATGTCTATGACGCTCCGCTGCGCCGAAATCTCCTCTCCTATCCCGATTATCTTGCTTACGCCGCGCTCTCTCGCGAGGTCGGACACCTGTCTGTATAATGCCTCCGGCGACATTCCGCTCTGGTATATGTCACTCAGTATCAGGGTCTGTCTCATCCTTGTCTTCCCTGCCCCGGCGTCCCCTGCGGCAGACGCTTCCTGCCGGCGCTGCATGAAGTCGAGCGCGATGTCGAGCGAGTTGATGTCGGAGTTGTACGAGTCGTTTATCAATATGCACCCGTTCCGCCCCTGCTTCACCTCGAGGCGCATGGCCACCGGCTCGAGCCGCGCCATTCCACAGGCGATCTGCCGTTCGCTGAGTCCGAGATATGCCGCCACCGCCGCGCACGCCCCTGCGTTCTCCCTCGAGGCGCGGTCGATGAAAGGCAGCTCGCCGCTGTATGGCGTGAACGGCACGGTCTTGCATTTCAGCATCCCGATGTTCGCGCATATCGTCTTGTCGCCGGCATTGTAGAACACCACGTCGGCATGTCTGAAGAGAGCCATCTTCTCCCGGCATTTCTCGTCGAGCGACGTGAAATTCTCCTGGTGTGCCTGTCCGATGTTGGTGATTATCCCGATTGTGGGCTTTATTATCCCGCTCAGCGCGTCCATCTCCCCGGGGCGGCTTATGCCTGCCTCGAACAGCCCCACCTGCGTCCTGTCGTCGAGGAGCCACACCGACAGCGGCACGCCGACCTGCGAGTTGTAGGAGCGCGGGCTGCGCGTCACGACGCGCGATGGCATGAGCAGCTGGTAGAGCCACTCCTTGACGATGGTCTTGCCGTTGCTCCCGGTGATGCCGATGACGGGTATGTCGAAGTTCTCGCGGTGCTTTTCGGCAAGTTGCTGCAGCGCCTTCAGCGTTGACGGCACGATGAGGAAATTGGCTCCGGGGAACAGCCTGCCGTGGTTTTCGGGCAGGCTCTCGGCCACGAAGCTGCGCACGCCGCTGCGGTAAAGCTCCGCGATGTACCTGCTCCCGTCGTTTCTCCCGGTCTTTATTGCGAAGAACAATGTTGCCTCGGGGAAGCGCAGGCTTCGGCTGTCGGTCAGCAGGCGGTCAATGTTTGCGTCGGTGTCGCCGTAGCGGCAGGCGTCTATCAGTGTTGCGATTTTCTCTATGGGATACATCTCTCTATTGTGTTTATTCGCCGTCTGGTGCGTTGCTGCCCTCTCCGGCGAGTGCAAAATTAGGGTATTTTTCGGAGAAGGCTGCAATCTTCTCTCTTGTTTTTTGGATGAACAGGCGGTATTCCTCGCCCCCGGCGTCGAACGGGCGGTGTCGCAGAGCCTCCTTCAGCGGCCTCCACTCGTCGAGGTATCGTTTTGCGCCGTCGGAGAAATAACATTCCACGAGCCGCTCCCAGATGTAGTCCACCGCCTGTTCCGACGGGTGTATCATGTCTGGCGCGTAGAAACGGTAGTCGCGCAGTTCGTCACCGAGGATTTCGTATGCCGGGAAATAAGACACCTCCACATTGTCGCGGCTGATGCTTTTTTGCAGTGCGTCTGCCGCCAGCAGCAGGGTCGCCTTCGACAGCCGGCTCCCGTGGTAGCCGTATTTCCGGTATCTTATGGGGCTCACGGTCAGCACGATGCGCACGCCGGGACACCGCGCGGCAAGCATCCCTATGGTCTTTTCCATATAGCCGGCGCATTCCCCGACCGTCAGCCCTCGCTCGCTGAAAAGCCTCTGCGGCCGCTTGCGGCAGTTGTCCACGATCTCGCCGGTCTCCTTTAATATATATATGTGGTTCGTGCCGAGGGTTATGAAGCAGGTGGCTGTCGCCTGCGAGGCATCCCCGGCGGTCTCGCTCAGATACCTTTCCACGGTGTGCATCACGCTGGCGGGGTTGTACACCGTGCCGTATGGGTTGACGACGACGGGGAAGCCCTCGTCACGGAAACGCCTGCCGATGCCATCGGCAAAGCAACTGCCCACGAACAAAATGCGCTCGCATGGCTCTATCCTCCATGCGGGGCGGTCTATACCCACCTCTGTCCTGAATTCCATACCGCAAAATTAGCATAAAACGGCAAACCTGCAAAACAATAACGTGTTATTTTCCGCCGGAAACGGATGCCAGGAGAAAAACCACGCTTGATTTGCGGGCAACCCTGCGTACTGCCGCCCGTGATGTCAGGCGGCGTCTCAACAATAAAAATAAAAACTTTTATTTTGTATTGTGTTCGATTTGCACTAACTTTGCAGCCGATAAAAGGATAAAAAGAATGCAGGACATTAGGAACATTGCGATTATTGCACACGTAGATCATGGCAAGACAACACTCGTAGACAAAATGATGCTCGCAGGCAACCTGTTCCGCAAAGGACAGGACTTGAGCAACCAAGTACTTGACAGCAACGACCTTGAACGCGAACGGGGGATAACAATCCTGTCGAAAAACGTTTCGATAAACTATAAGGGAACAAAGATTAACATCATAGACACTCCGGGGCACTCTGACTTCGGCGGCGAGGTGGAGCGCGTGCTTAACATGGCAGACGGCTGCATACTGCTCGTCGACGCCTTCGAGGGGCCGATGCCGCAGACACGCTTCGTGCTGCAGAAAGCACTCGAGATAGGACTGAAGCCGATTGTGGTGGTGAACAAGGTGGACAAGCCCAACTGCCGCCCCGAGGAGGTGTACGAGATGGTGTTCGACCTGATGTTCTCGCTGAACGCGAGCGAAGACCAACTCGACTTCCCCGTGGTGTATGGCTCGGCGAAGAACGGCTGGATGGGCGAGGACTACTCGAAGCCGACGGACGGCATAACTTACCTGCTCGACAAAATCGTGGAGGTGATACCCGCGCCAAAGAAAATAGAAGGAACGCCGCAAATGCTCATAACAAGCCTCGACTACTCTTCATACACGGGACGCATCGCCGTGGGACGGGTGCACCGTGGCACCCTCCGGGGAGGAATGAACGTGACCATAGCACACCGCAACGGCACAATGGAGAAGACGCGGATTAAGGAACTGCACACGTTCGAGGGGATGACACACACAAAGACCGACGCCGTGGAGTCTGGCGACATCTGCGCGGTGATAGGGCTCGACAACTTCGAGATCGGGGACACCATCTGCGACTACGAGCAGCCGGAGGCTCTGCCGACGATTTCGATAGACGAGCCGACAATGTCGATGCTGTTCACAATAAACGACTCGCCGTTCTTCGGGAAAGACGGGAAGTACTGCACGTCAAGACACATCAACGACCGGCTGGAGAAGGAACTGGAAAAGAACCTCGCGCTGAGGGTCGAGCCATACAAGGACAGCACAGATTCGTGGATAGTCAGCGGACGCGGCGTGCTGCACCTATCGGTGCTCATCGAGACAATGCGGCGCGAGGGCTACGAGCTGGAAGTGGGACAGCCGCAGGTGATATACAAGGACATGGTGGACGAAGGCGGAAAATGGGTGGAGCCGGAAGACGGGAACGCCAACACGACACGCTGCGAGCCAATCGAGGAACTGACAATCAACGTGCCGGAGGAGTTCGCGTCGAAGATGATTGACATGGTGACAAAGCGGAAGGGAGAGATGACATCGATGGAAAGCCAGGCGGAGCGCGTGAACATAGAGTTCGACATACCGTCGCGGGGAATAATCGGGCTGCGCACCAATGTACTCACAGCAAGTCAGGGCGAGGCGATAATGGCGCACCGGTTCAAGGAATACCAGCCGTACAAGGGCGACATCACACGGCGCACCAACGGCTCGATGATTGCAATGGAGACCGGCACGGCGGTGGCATACTCGATAGACAAACTGCAGGACCGCGGCAAGTTCTTCATCGACCCGGGCGAGGAGGTTTACGCCGGACAGGTGGTCGGCGAGCATGTACACGAGAACGACCTCGTAATCAACGTGACAAAGACAAAGCAACTGACCAACGTTCGCGCATCGGGAAGCGACGAGAAGGCGCGCGTGATACCAAAGACCGTGATGAGCCTCGAGGAATGCCTCGAGTACATCAACGGCGACGAGTATGTGGAAGTGACGCCAAAGTCGATGAGGATGCGCAAGACAATTCTCGACCACGACCAGAGGAAGAAGGCGATGAAGGAGTCATAGACAATGTCGCGGAAAGTCCCCGATGGCGAGAAGTGCCACCGGGGACTTTCCGTCACATGCCATTCGCAACACGGGAGAGCGGCATCCTCAAGAAGCAAGACAGGCTAAATTTGAGATTGACATACAAAGTGACAGCACAATCATACAGCCTGCCGCCCGCCGCTTTTTCTCCTTACGCAGTCCGCTGCGGCTGCAAAACAAACAATCTGCTGTGGCAATCGACAATAGTCAGTACGGCGCCCAACAGCCGGTTGGGGTTTGACACCATGCGAAGTACATTTACCTTCACACGGCTGACGATGCGCCCCCAAGTTTCTCCATGATGGTAAATATTCCTGCACAGCAAGTCCGTTTCCCGGATTTTATTTGTACCTTTGCCATGTCATTAACCATAATACAAATCAAATCTCTGCGGAATTGAACAATGGCCATGCCCATTTCCGCGCCGGGAAGCATGAGAAGCATAGACAAGCAGATATTCGACATCGCCGTGCCAAGCATCGTGAGCAACATCACCGTGCCGCTGCTGGGCCTCGTGGACGTTGCCATCACGGGGCATCTCGGCGCAGCATCATACATCGGTGCCGTCGCGCTGAGCGGCATACTGTTCAACATCATCTACATGAACTTCGGCTTCCTGCGAATGGGCACGAGCGGACTGACGGCACAGTCATTCGGACGCGGCGACAAGGACAACATCGTTCGGCTGCTGGCGAGAGGCCTGTCCATCTCCGCCAGCCTGGCACTGCTTCTTATACTGTTGCAGATACCAATACGCGAGGCGGCCTTCCTCGTGATGCAGCCCACGGAAACGGTGCGGCAGTTCGCGACCACATATTTCAACATCTGCATCTGGGGCGCGCCGGCTATGCTCGGGCAGTTTGCCCTGACGGGTTGGTTCATCGGTATGCAGAACTCGCGCATACCTATGACCATCGCCATAGCACAGAACATCGTGAACATAGCGGCGTCGCTGCTCCTCGTCTATGGCGTGGGAATGAGGGTGGAAGGCATCGCGCTCGGCACGCTGACGGCACAATGGTGCGGCTTCTTGATGGGGCTGGTGATGTGCCGCCGCAAGTATTTCGCAGGCAACAAGACGTTCGGGAAGCTGCACACACTGACCTACTACCTGTCCCCCAACACCGGCAAGGACAACACGGCGACCACATCCTACAAGCAGTTCTTCGTGCTGAACCGCGACATTTTCCTCCGCACGCTCTGCATAGTGAGCGTACTGCTGTTCTTCACGAGCGCAGGGTCATGGCAGGGCGAGACAATCCTTGCCGTCAACACTCTGCTAACGCAGCTGTATATGCTGGTGAGCTACATCATGGACGGGTTCGCCAACGCCGGCGAGGCACTCAGCGGCAAGTTCCATGGCGAGCGCAAGAAAAGTCACATCAGCCTCACGGTGCGCCGCATATTCTTCTGGGGCGCGGCAGCGTCTGTGGCATTCACGGCGGCATACATCGCAGGCGGAAAGCAGTTCCTGATGCTCCTCACGGACGAGCGAAGCGTGGTTGGCGCGTCAATGGAATATGTGGTTTGGGCATACCTGCTGCCACTGTGCAGCATGGCGGCGTTCATGTGGGACGGCGTATTCATCGGACTGACCGCCTCGCGGCAGATGCTGCGGTCGATGCTCATCGCCACCGCCGTGTTCTTCACAGTCTATTTTCTCACCTCGGCCACGATGGGCAACCATGGCCTGTGGCTCGCCATGATATGCTTCCTCGCCATACGCGGCGTTGTTCAGACCATGCTCTATCCCGGGATTATAAGGCGCGCCTCAGCGTCTTATGGATAGACGGTGTTTTTCTCCGTGATGCAGTCGAGCACCTCGTCGAGGAACTTGCGCGCCTCGTAACGCGCCATCGGCAGGTCCTGCATCAGCCAGTTGCCGCAGTCGCGCGGCGAAGCGCCGGGTATATCACCCTCGTAGCCGGCTATGAAACGGAACGTGCGGCGCATGAGGTCGGTTATGTCGCGCGGCGAGAGGTCGCCTTTCATCACGAGATAGTTGCCGGTGAGGCATCCCATCGGTCCCCAGTAGATTATACTGTCTTTCCACTCTTCGTCGTTGCGAAGATAGGTTGCGGCAAGATGCTCTATGGTGTGTATCGCACCGTTGTGAAGCACCGGCTCGCGGTTCGGTTCTTTCATGCGTATGTCGAACGTGGTGACGGTCTCCCCGCCCACGCTGTCCTTCCTGCTGACGTATATTCCGCGCAGCAGCCGCTCGTGGTCGATTGTGAATGATGGTATTTTCTCCATGATATTAAATTTTCCTATTGAATTATGTCTTGCGCCGGTGAACTGCTGCGGCGCGAGCGCAGCGGCATCATGCCAGTTGCCCGAGGTACGCCCTTGTCACCTCGAACGAGCCTTTCGCTATGCGTTCCCAGAAATTGAAGTACATCGCTGCGTCGACATCCTTCAGCGGTATGTCGCTTATTATCCTGAACGAAACGAACGGCACGCCATAGACATGGCATGT
>URLI01000059.1 GCA_900548585.1 uncultured Prevotella sp.
ACATATAAGGGTTGTTTGTTATTATGAAAGACGGCTAATATTGGATGCTTACGTTTGTTGCATTCAAGACAGCAAATACGCCGAATTTGTGTTGCAAATACGCCGAATTTGTGTTGCAAATACGCCGTGTTTGTGTTGTAAATACGCCGTGTTTGTCGTGCTTTAGGATGCGGATCGTGTGCTGGCTCATTACCAGTTGACCCGCTTGAGGGTGCGATATGCGCATTCGGGACAACCCGTTGTGTTGTGCAGTGACTTGCTACCCACAGGGCGCAAGTCACTGCAAATCAATATATGAAAAGAGGCTGCGTTTGTTACGACACAGCCTCTCTCGTCTTTATGCGCTGTTGTCAGCTCATCGGCTGCACTTGCACGGCTTCAGTTGCTTGAAGAAGTCGTTGCCCTTGTCATCAACGAGTATGAAGGCGGGGAAGTTCTCAACGGTGATTTTCCATATCGCCTCCATGCCCAGTTCGGGATATTCCACACATTCTATCGACTTGATGCTCGACTGCGACAGCACTGCCGCCACGCCGCCGATTGTGCCGAGGTAGAACCCGCCGTGCTTCTTGCAGGCATCCGTCACCGCCTGCGTGCGGTTGCCCTTGGCAATCATCACGAGCGATGCGCCGTGGTCCTGGAACTCGTCGACGTATGGGTCCATGCGGTTGGCGGTTGTCGGCCCCATCGAGCCGCAGGGATAGCCCTCCGGGGTCTTTGCCGGCCCGGCATACAGTATGGGGTGGTCCTTGAAGTAAGCCGGCATGTCCTCGCCGGCATCGAGCCTCGCCTTGAGCTTGGCGTGTGCGATGTCGCGCGCCACGATGATTGTTCCCTTCAGGTTGACGCGTGTGCTTACCGGGTATTTTGTCAGTTCGGCGCGCACGCTGTCGATGCCTTTGTCGAGGTCAATCTCGATTCCCTTGGCGCCTTCTCCCGGCCTGCGGTATTCCTCGGGGATAAGTTCCGTTGGGTTGTCGTCCATCTTCTCGAGCCAGATGCCGTCCCGGTTTATCTTCGCCTTGATGTTGCGGTCGGCGGAGCAGCTCACTCCCATGCCTATCGGGCAGCTCGCCCCGTGTCGCGGCAGGCGTATGACGCGTATGTCGTGTGCGAGAGCCTTGCCCCCGAACTGTGCGCCGAGGCCAATCTTGTGAGCCTCGTGCAGGAGTTTCTCCTCCAGGTCGGTGTCGCGGAAGGCGCGTCCCGTCTCGTCGCCCGTGGTGGGAAGGCTGTCGTAGTACTTTATGCTTGCGAGTTTCACCGTCAGCAGGTTCTTCTCCGCCGACGTGCCTCCGATGACGAATGCGATGTGGTATGGCGGGCATGCCGCTGTGCCGAGGCTCTTCATCTTCTCGACGAGGAAAGGCAGCAGCGTGCCCTCGTTCTGTATCGTGGCCTTGGTCATGGGGTAGAAGTAGGTCTTGTTAGCCGAGCCGCCGCCCTTTGCCACCATCACGAAGCGGTACTCGTCGCCCTCCACCGCCTCGATGTCTATCTGCGCGGGGAGGTTGCAGCGCGTGTTCACCTCGTCATACATGTTGAGCGGAGCGTTCTGCGAGTAGCGCAGGTTGTCCTGTGTGAAGGTGTTGTAGACACCCCTCGCCAGCGCTTCCTCGTCCTCGAAGCCAGTCCACACCTGCTGTCCCTTCTCGCCGTGGATTATCGCCGTGCCGGTGTCCTGGCAGAATGGCAGCACGCCCTTGCGTGCCGTCTCTGCGTTGCGCAGGAACTGCAGTGCCACATACTTGTCGTTCTCGGATGCCTCCGGGTCGCTGAGTATGGCGGCTACCTGCTCGTTGTGCTCGCGGCGCAGCATGAACTCCACGTCGTGGAAGGCCTGCTGGGCGAGCATGGTGAGCGCTTCCTTGCTCACTTTCAGAATCTTGTGTCCTTCAAATTCGCCGGCGCTCACCCCCTCCTTCGAGAGCAGGCGGTATTCCGTGGTGTCCTTGCCCAGCTGGAACATGGGAGCGTATTTGAATTCTGGTGTGTTTGCCATAATGTTTGTTGTAATAATATTAATGTTGTTTGTGTGCGGAGGCTGCCTTCCTTTCGGTCAGCACCCTCCGCACCGCTGTGTGTTTCAATATCCGAAAATCGTTTCGGTTGAGAGGTGTTTCACGGGCGCGATCTTGCCCAGTGCGTCCATGTCGAGAGCCTTCTCGTTGCCGAGGATGAGGTAGCGGTAGGTCTTGTTGGCCATGAGCCGCTTCTCGTAGTCAACGATGTCCTTCATCGTCACCTTGTCGAGGCCGTTGTATATGCGCTCGTTTATGTCGTAGTCGATGCCGAGCCTCTTGTTTGACTGGTACTTTCTTATCAGTCCGAACTTCGTCACGCGGCGGCTTGCGAGTTTCTTCTTCAGCGCGTCCTTTGCCACGTTGAACGCTGCCTGGCTCTGCGGCACGTTGTCGAGTATCTCGTTGAACTGCTTGATGCAGTCCATCATCTTGTCGTTCTGCGTGATGATGAACGTGTTGAAGTCCTCGAAGTCACCCTTGCGCCACGGCCAGTTGTAGCTTGCGTAGGCGCTGTATGCCAGTCCGCGAGCCTCGCGCATCTCCTGGAACACGATTGAGTTCATGCTTCCTCCGAAGTACTCGTCGAAGACCGACGACACTGCCAGTTCGTCCTGGTTCCACGGGCGGTTCTCGTTGTGGTACATGATCATGTAGATGTTCTGTGCGTCGTATGGTGCGACGGCCACCTCGTTCTGCGGTGTTGTCTCCTTGACATAGCGTTTCCCCTCCGGCGCCGGCATGAGTTTTCTGGCAGTCTTGTGGTTCTTGTCGATTACGGCAGCCAGTTCATCCTTGCCCGACGGGCCGTAATATGATATGGTGTGCTCATATTTCGGCAGTTCCTTCAGCAGGTCGAGCAGTGCCTGTGGGTCGGTCTTGCGCAGGTCGTCGATGCTGATGTCGTTGCGTGTGGGGTTGTACTCGCCGTACATTCCGTAGTTCTGCAAGGCGCTGAAGTTCGCGCGCTGGTCCTTCTTGCTGTCGTCGCGCATCTTTGCCTCCTGGTCAACGAACTTGTTCCACACGTCTTTGTCGGCGCGTGCGTTCTTCAGCAAGTCCTCGAGCAGTGCCACGGCCTTCGGCATGTTGTCGTTCAGGCCGCTAAGGCTTATTGACATTCCGTCGTAGGCCACATTGACGCTGAATTCACATGCGAGGTCATAGAATTTCCGCTTGATGTCCTCTGCGGTCATCTTGTCGGTGCCCACGAGTTGCAGGTACTGTCCGGCGTATGCGTATTTCATGTCGTTCTCCCTGCCAATCTGGAATTCATATTCAAGCTGGAAGCGTCCGTTCTCATTGTTCCTGACGTAGACAACAGGCAGGTTCCTCTTTGTCTTGCCGAGCGTGAGGTCGCGGTTGAAGTCGACGAACTTCGGCTCGATGGGCTTCACCTCGGTGTTCTGTATTTCCTTCACGAAGCCGCTCACCATGTCGCGGTTTGTCGGTATCTCCGTTATTGCCGGCTTGTCAACCGGCTTGATGTTCGGGTCGTTGCCCTCCTCCTTGAACACCGTGACGTAGTTGTTCCTGAAATGGCGGTTGCAGAAGTCGGTCACCTGCTGTTTCGTGATGCCCGATATTCTGTCGAGCCATCCCACTTCCTGCTCCCACGGCTTGCCTATGATGAACGAGTTGACAAACATGTTGGCACGCTTGCGGTTGTTCTCTATCTGCGTGTAGTATTGCAGTTTCATGTTGTTCTTCACTGCCTGCAGCAGTTCGTCGCTGAACTCGCCGCGCTTCAGTTTCTCAACCTCTCCGAGAAGCAGCTCGCGCACCTCCTTCAGCGACTGTCCCTCGTTTGGCGAGCCGCCCATGATGAATGCCGAGCCGTCCATGAGAGCCTCGTTGTCTGCCCATGCGCCGAGCACCTTCATGTTCTGGTTGAGGTCGAGGTCGATGAGGCCTGCCGTGCCGTTGCTTAGCAGGTTGCTGATCACACCCAGCGTGTCTGCCTGCAGCGACGCGCCGCGGCCGAACCTCCATCCGAGCCACATCGTGGCGGCTTCCTTGCCAAGCACGGTGGTGTCAACCGGCTCGGTTATCTCCTTTGGCTGCGGGAATACTGGCTGTCTCACGTCGTCGCCCGGTTTCCACGAGCCGAAATACTTGTCGATTATTGCCACCACCTCGTCGGGGTTGAAGTCGCCGGCCATGCAGATGGCAACGTTGTTCGGGCGGTACCACTTGTTGAAATAGCGTTTGATGTTCGTTATCGACGGGTTCTTCAGGTGGGCCTGCGTGCCGATGGTGTTCTGCGTGCCGTAAGGGTGTCCCGGGAACAGTTTCGCGGTGAGTGCGTCGAACATCTTTCGTGTGTCCTGCGCCAGGCCGATGTTGTACTCCTCATACACGGCCTCGAGCTCGGTGTGGAAGCCGCGTATCACCATGTTCTGGAAGCGGTCGCTCTGTATCTTCGCCCAGTTCTCCACCTCGTTCGACGGGATGTCCTCCGTGTAGCACGTCACGTCGTTCGATGTGTAGGCGTTGGTGGCCTGTGCCCCGATGGTGGCCATCAGCTTGTCGTATTCGTTCGGGATGAAATACTTTGCCGCGATCTGCGACACCGAGTCAATCTCGTGGTACTTGCTGCGGCGCATCTGCGGGTCGGTGATGGCGCGGTACTCCTCGTAGAGGCTTTCTATCTTGTCGAGGTACGGCGCCTCTGCCTCCGGGTTGGATGTCCCGAATACCTTCGTGCCCTTGAACATCAGGTGCTCCAGGTAGTGAGCCAGCCCCGTTGTTTCCGACGGGTCGTTCTTTGAGCCTGTGCGCACGGCGATGTAGGTGTGGATTCTCGGTTTCTCGCTGTTCACCGACAGGTAAACCGTCAGTCCGTTGTCCAGCGTGTAGATGCGGGTCTTGAGAAGGTCTCCGGGCACCGTCCGGTACTTGTAGTCCTTCGCGCTTGCCGCCATGCAGAGCAACAGCAGCAAGAAAGTTAGTGTTTTTTTCATTTTGAGATAATGTGATTTTAATATGATTATATAGATTTATCCATGTCTGTTTCGCGGTCGAGCCTGGCGTTGAAGTTCTCCAGCACTTCGCTGTCGACGTCTCCTAAGGCAAATTCCCTTTCGGCGTCCCTGCGTATCGCGTCAGTCCATTCCTGCCGCGCCCTGTCGCCGTCGCTGCATATCCGTCGGATGTCGTCCTGCGATATGCTTCCGAGCCCGTATTGGCTGAGTATAAGGCTGCGTGTCCATGCCAGCCGGTATTCGCCGTAGTGGCTGTCTATCTCCCGGAAGCGGGCGTTTATCTGGTCGATGTCCGTGAGGCATCCGTCCCTTATGTCGTCTGCGAGGCGGTTCTCCTCGCTTTCCGGCAGCAGCAGTCCGGCGAGGTCGTTCCATTCCCCCGTGCCGCCGTCGCTGTCCGTGTCGCGTGGCTCCGCGCCTGCCGTGGATTGCCTCAGCACGTCGCCCATGTATATGTGCAGCGCCATGTCGTAGAGCCTTATGCCCTTTTCGAGCGCCGAGTGCTTTATCACATATCCGTTGTAGTAATATTCCGGGACGTCCCTTCCTGCCGCTTTCCGCAGGTCTTCGAGTATGTTCTTCCCCCGCAGAATCCTCCCGGCGGAGAACGGCGAGAGCCAGTCGAGGTTGATGATGCTCTTCCTGCCGTGCATTGTCCGCATGTCGCGTTCCTGCCATTTGCGTATGTCGCGGTATATCCCCACGGTGGCGATGTTCCTTCCCGGCACGACGTATGTCCTTTCGCCGTATGAAATTACATACGAGAACGGCAGGTCGCGCGTGTCCGGGTGGCATGTCAGTTTGCCGAGGCACACCGAGAATGCCCCGATGTTTGCCGGCATCAGTATGTGGCATCCGCTTGCGGTCTTTGTCCCGCGCTCGAGTGTTCCGTGGTGTATCGGCCCCATCTTGTAGGCGTGGTTCGAGAAATTCGTCGCCGAGCCGGCGTTGTAGAACGAGAACATTCCGCCTATCAGCAGCGAGCTCTTGTGGTGGCTTGCCGAGAACGGGCCGCAGAACGCGGCGCACGCCTCGCCGTTTGCCATGTGCGAGTTGGCGAAGAACACGCTCGACGAGGCGGTGAACCCACTGGTTATCTGGCACGCCTCGCCCACGAAGCAGTCCTGTATCTTCGCCCCGTCGGTGATGCTCGAGCCGTCTCCGATTATCGAGTTCTCGCATATCACGCCCGTCCCGACATACACGCTGTCGTTTGGCGAGCTCATTATCGAGCAGTCGCTCAGCCGCGCCGCGCCGTCAATCTCGGCGCCGTCGCCCACGACTGTGTTCGTTATCTCCCTCGCGCCCACTATCTTCACGCCGTCGCCGATGGCGCCACGGTCGGGCGTGCGCCTTGCGGTGTCCTCGGCGGTGAGTTGCCTTATCATGTCCCACACCGCCTTGTCGCGTGAATGTCTCACCATGAATGCCGCGAGCTGCGAGTTGAGTTTGTCTGACAGCACGATGTTGCCGTCGCCTGCCTCGCTCAGCACCGCCACGATGTTGCCCTGCCCGAAGGTCGCGCCGTCGACGGTTTCGATGACGCCCACGTCCGACAGGTGGCACCCGTCGCCGATGGTGTAGTTGTTTATGAAGCTCCCGATGTTCTCAATGAGGCAGTCGTTGCCCACCTCGACGTTGCGCAGTGTGGCGCGGCTGATGCCCGAGTGCTTCAGGAAACCCCGGCTCACCTCGATGTTCCTCTCGAACGCGCCGAGCCTCACCGTGCCGTAGAACACCGTGTCCCTGACGTATTTCGGCACGAAATCCTCCGCCACGTCAATCGCCGACCAGTCCTCCGCCCGGCAGTTGTTGTTCTCGAGGACATCAATCTCCTCCTCCGTCAGCTTCCTGTAATCGTCCATATATCTTAACTGCTTAATCCGTCCATCCAAATGTTGTCCAGTATCATTAACCCACGGTGTCCCGGCTTCCCGGGAAACCCTTCGTCGTCCCACTGCGCCTATTCCTCGTATTTCTCATAAAGGAAGTCATTGTAAGGGTATTTCTGCACATGCAGTTGCCTCACCTTGGCATACAGCCTCTCGCGCAGCAGGTCTACGTTGACCTTCTTCTTAGCCGATATGAATATGCAGTCGTCGTTCATCTTCGCCATCCACGTCTTTTCCAGCTCGTCGAGCGTGATGTTCTCGCGTGTCGGCGGCGTGAGGTCATCCTCCTCTTTCTCCACCCAACTGTATGCGTCGATCTTGTTGAACACGACCATCTGCGGCTTGTCGGCCGCCCCGAGTTCCTTCAGGGTGTTGTTCACCACGTCAATCTGTTCCTCGAAGTCAGTGTGCGATATGTCCACCACATGCACCAGCATGTCGGCCTCGCGCACCTCGTCGAGCGTCGATTTGAACGAGTCGACGAGGTCTGTGGGCAGTTTGCGTATGAAGCCCACGGTGTCTGCGAGCAGGAACGGCAGGTTGTCCACGACCACCTTGCGCACCGTGGTGTCGAGTGTGGCGAAGAGTTTGTTCTCTGCGAACACGTCGCTTTTCGACAGCAGGTTCATAATCGTCGATTTTCCCACGTTGGTGTATCCCACGAGCGCCACGCGTATCAGCCGCCCCCGGTTCTTCCGCTGCGTCGTCTTCTGCCTGTCAATCTCTATGAGCCGCTGTTTCAGCAGTGTGATGCGCTGCAGGATTATGCGGCGGTCCATCTCCAGCTGCGTCTCTCCAGGTCCGCGCAGTCCCACGCTTCCCTTTCCGCCTCCCGAGCCGGAGCCGCCGCCCTGCCGCTCGAGGTGGGTCCACAGCCGCTGCAGTCGCGGCAGCATGTAGCGGTATTGCGCCAGCTCCACCTGCGTCTTTGCGTTCGCCGTCTGCGCCCTCATGGCGAAGATGTCGAGGATGAGCGACGTGCGGTCGAGGATTTTCACCTTCAGTTCCTTCTCGATGTTGCGTATCTGCTTGGCAGACAGTTCGTCGTCGAACACCACCATGCCTATTTCGCGTCCGTTGTCTTCCTCGTCCCTTATGTATTGGCTTATCTCGCCGAGTTTTCCCTTTCCCACGTATGTCGTCTGGTTCGGGGCAACCATTTTCTGCACGAACCGCCTCACGCACACCGCGCCTGCCGTGTCCGCGAGAAATTCCAGCTCGTCGAGGTATTCCTTGGTCTTGGCCTCGTCCTGCTCCCTCGTGGTGATGCCCACCAGCACCGCAGTCTCGGCCTTGGCCTCGGATATTACAAATTCCTTCATTAATGAAATGATATTCTATGACCGCGACAAAATTACGAATAATTCCGCGAAATGCCAAGCGATGGTTAGGTTTTTGTTTCAAAAGGCGTTGCCGGGAGCCGTGGAGGTTGATTTCCGGGAGTTAGTGATTGAGACCTCTGCAAAACCTTCATTTATAGAGAAATTTCCATTTAGTTGTGTTT
>URLI01000060.1 GCA_900548585.1 uncultured Prevotella sp.
AGGTAGTAAGGCAGGAAGACCACGCAAAGGCGGCTAATATTGGATGCTTACGCTGCAGACGGTTCGGGCTGTAATGACCGGTTTTGGGTTGTGTGCTGGCGTGGACTGTTGCGCGCCATGCCGTAATTGGGGTTGTGTGCTGGCGTGGACTGTTGCGCACCATGCCGTAATTGACGCAATGGGGCGGCGAATGCAAACTAAGAGAAGAGGCTGCGCCGTAATAAACGCAGCCTCTTCTCCTATGTTGATTTGTAGGGACTTACGCCCTGTAAGTCCGTCCTGTGAACGGCGATACACATACCTGACAAAATTATCCGTGCTGGCGATGATGCCTGCGGACTTACAGGGCGTAAGTCCCTGCACAATCAAGTCCCTGCACAATCAAGCCACTGCACAATCAAGTCCCTGCATCTTGTCATTGATGGCGCGCCAATTTTGGCAAGTCCGGATGTGTTGCATGTGTTGTCGTCCCTCTCTGATGCCGTGACGCTGCCGGCCTCGCCCTTGGCGCGTTGGTAGGGTCACGCCCCGCTTCCGCCGTCGTCCCACGCCGGGTCATCCCCGGCCTCGTCGTCCGGGTCGAATACGCCTGGCTTCGCGCCAACGTCGTCGCCCTCCGAGGCGCTGGTTGTGTTGAAATCCTCCATTATCGCCGCGCACTGCAGGCGCACTGTCTGCGCCCATGGCGCATCGTATTGTTTTCTTTCCATTTTCATCCTGTTATTGTCACAACACTATTTTCTTGCCGTTCACGATATATACCCCGCTTGGCAGTCCTTCGGTGTTCCCGTCTGTGCTCACGCACCTGCCGTCGATGGTGTAGACGGGTTTCTTCCCGGCTGTCGCCGCGTCGTCGCCTGCCGCTCCTCCGATTCCCGAGGTCTGCCCGTCGTCGATTGACAGCGTCAGGTTAGGGAACGCGTTCTTGCTCCATACGGAATACGGCAGTGATATTGCCGCGCGGAATGCCTTGAAGTTTGTCCCATGCTGCGAGTTTGGCTTGTTGAAGAGGCCTGTGCTCCAGTTGAAGAAATAGTAATGCCTGCTGTCAGAGTCGTTTTGCTTTGTTGAGTTGGGGTCTATGTGCCTGAACACATAAGTGCCATCGAGTGCTGGATCCCTGCGCCAGTAATCATAATCATAGGGGCGGTTTTCTATCACCGGGCTGGCCAGTATGTCTTTCTCCCCGAAGTCCACCGGTGTCACCTTCGGCGCCCGCTGTCCATGCTCGTGTGTCACCACGTCACGCACCGGTGTAATCAGGTAGCCGGTGTTCCCTGGCGTTGCGTTCGCGTGGCTGAACACGGCGTAGGTTCCCCGTATGCTGTCGAACTTCAGTGCCTCCTCCACGTTCAGTTTCTGTAGGTCTTCCGTTGTCATGTCGAACGGCATATATATCGTAGCCTTCCTTCCTGCGGTGAAGTTGCGGTCGAAGCGCACGCTCTTTGCCTTGAATGCATACGGCGCGCCGAAGTCGTAGCCCGATGCCCTGTAGGAGTAGCTGTTCTGCGGTATGCTGCCGTTCGGTGCGGTGTATTCCTGGAATGTCCCGGTGCAGTCGAACACGGGGTAGTATGATGTATGGGACTTTAAGCTAAGACTATCTTTGTATTCTATGCTTAAAGTGCTGTAGTAACTATCGTAGTAGCCGTTGTATACGCCACGGTCGGTAAGGTAGAGCGAGTCGCACACGGCGTTTATTGGTTCCCCGTAAGGTTTTTCCTGCACGTCCTCAACCACTATGTTGTATGGCCTCGTCCTCCCTTCAATGGCAAGCGCCGAGTTTCGGTTGACATACACCAGCCTGTTCAGGTTCTTCCCCCTGTCGGGAAAGCTGATAGCCCTGTTATTCAGGCAGTCTGTCGCCGTATTACGGAAATTGTGATGGAAAAGGTCGTATCTTCCAATGTTGTTTTTGCCTTGCCTTGCCGTGTTTTGCTGCGCAGCCGTTCCTTTCGGGGCTCTTGCTCTTGCTTTGTCAAACCCACCCCAGGTGACATTCTTATAGAGGTCTGTACTGTCACGATATCCCAAGGATTCTTTTCCGGAAGTGTAATAGCCAGACTCCGGATATTCGTTGTAAAACATGTTTACGTCGCTTACCTGGAAAGGACGGTCGGAGAACAATACCAGCAAGTTGGCACGAGGGTTATGGAAGTATGTGTAGATAGGACTCCTGTGCTGCTCCCCGGGCATGCCATTGGGCTCATTCCATACAGGGAAGTCTTCGGTCAGCCATTCCAACGTATCCTTCTTGTCATCCCCGATGAGCAATGATATGTAATCCCTGTAGGTGGGATATTGCTTGTTGGGGCGTGCCAAATCCGGGCTGTACTCCGCCTTTATCCATCCGCCGTTGGGATGGCGGTTGAGGAATTCCACGTTCCCGTACCTGTCAACCGTTCCCTTGGAGTCGTCGTTCATGCCGACGGCGCGGAATGTCACGAAGTCGCGGAACACTTTCCATGCGCCTCCTATGATGGAATCGTTTTTATATTCATAGGGTTCCTTGTTCTTTCCGTAGTAGTATGGCAGGTAGAACCTGTGGCCCATGCCTATAGCATGGCCCTCCTCGCCGCGCACGATGGCCTGCACCGTGTAGCCCATACCTGCATTTGTCTCATAGTGTATGTCGATGCCCATGTCCAGGTTGAGCTCATACCTCTTGCGCTGCGGGTTCCACACCGCCTCCACCACTTTGTTGCTGGTGCGCTCGCCGTTCCAGTCGAGCGCGTTCTGCACATATTTGTTTTTCTGCGGGAGTTCGTCGGTAATGAACTCCTCCCACACTGGATTAAGCAGGTATGTCAGGGGTTGCATCCCTGTGTCCCATGTGTAGTAGCTCTTCGACATCATCCCCCTTTCGAATCTTGGGAAGCCAAGGTCCCACTTCCTATCAAATATATAGAGGAAGTTCGTGTAGTATATGTTTGGCACGTTGCTGTCGTAGCGTGATGCCCCGGCCTCTGCGGTGCTGTATGCGGGGGCGTCGTTGTCGTATGGAATGGTTACGCTGACATAGTAATTTTCGTTGTTGTTAGATCTTCTGAATGAATAATTCAGATTCCATGGATTGTAATCAGTGCCTTCATTCCACTCATACTTGCTTGGTATCTCTATTGACAGCCACATCTCCACGCTGTGCCTGTATGGATTGTCCACCGGGATGCTGATGCCGTTTTCCGTCTCGCAGAGGTCAATCCACCGGAAATCCGATATTTTCGGCGAGGAGAAACCGCATTTCATGTTGTTTACGTCGAGGGTCTTGAAGCGCGCTCCCTTGGCATACAGTTCGGGATGTATGTACCACGAGCATGTCGCAAGGTCTTTCCTGCTCGCGTTGCCGTTCTGCGGCATAATCTCCAGTGCTTTGGCGGTGTATCGGTTGTTGATTTTCTTGTTCTGGTCGATGGTCTTGTCGTAGAACAGCCGCAGCAGTGCGACGGTGTCTGACACCCACTCGGTGTTCTCGTTTCCGTCATCTATCACAGAGTGGTTGTCCTTCCTGACATCAGCCACAAGAGTCCATTCACACTCCAGGTAGCCCGGCTTGATTTTCGACTCTTTCCATTCCAAGGGACGCGGGCTCCCGGTGTTGAACTGCGCGTGGGAAGTCCCAGGAATGGCGAATGTAAGTGCCAGTGCTATAAGGCACTTAGTCGCAATCTCATAAAACTTTTCAATAGAAATCATGTCATTTGTTTTTAGACGTTGTAATATTTTTGCAAAGGTAAAAAGAATATATTAAGGAGAAGTTTTTTCGTTTTTTTTTTTGAATTATTAACTTAACTGGTGTGAAAACTCACACGCCGTCGTGTGTCGTCGAAACATCCGGGCGGGAGCTTCCGCTTGAAGTTCCCGCCCGGATGTGTTGCATGTGTTGTCGTCCCTCTCTCTGATGCCGGGACGCTGTGCTTGCCTCGCCCTTGGCGCGTTGGTAGGGTCACGCCCCACTTCCGCCGTCGTCCCACGCCGGGTCATCCCCGGCCTCGTCGTCCGGGTCGAATACGCCTGGCTTCGCGCCAACGTCGTCGCCCTCCGAGGCGCTGGTTGTGTTGAAATCCTCCATTATCGCCGCGCACTGCAGGCGCACTGTCTGCGCCCATGGCGCATCGTATTGTTTTCTTTCCATTTTCATCCTGTTATTGTCACAACACTATTTTCTTGCCGTTCACGATATATACCCCG
Organism: uncultured Prevotella sp.; assembly: GCA_900548585.1. Taxonomy (GTDB): domain Bacteria; phylum Bacteroidota; class Bacteroidia; order Bacteroidales; family Bacteroidaceae; genus Prevotella. Next base: position 4,189 of record URLI01000060.1, read on the forward strand.
CTTGGCAGTCCTTCGGTGTTCCCGTCTGTGCTCACGCACCTGCCGTCGATGCTGTAGACGGGGCTCTTCCCGGCTGTCGCCGCGTCGTCGCCTGCCGTTACGATGCCCGTCGTCTGGCTGTCGTCTATCGTCAGTGCCAGTTGTTGCGCGTTTGTCCCGCTGCCGCCCGGCACGGCGATTGCCGCGCGGAATGCCTTGAAGTTTGCCCCGCGCTGTGAGTTTGGCTTGTTGAACAAGCCGGTGCTCCAGTTGAAGAAATAGTGCTGTGTGTTGTAACTGTCGCTCACCGGGTCGAGGTGGAGGAACTTGTAGGTGCCTTGGAAGTATGGCTCCGTGGCCCCGGTGGGTCCGTCGGGGTTCGTTGCCAGAATATCCTTGCTGCCGAAGTCCACCGGTGTCACTTCCGGCGACTGCTCCCCGTGCCGGTGTGTGACGACGTCCTTTGTCGGCGTGATGAGGTAGCCTGTGTTCCCCGGCATCGCGTCGGTGTGTGTGAACACGGCCTTGGTCCCCTCCACCCGGTCGAAGCGCAGTGCCTCGCTGGCATTTAGTTTACTGAGGTCTTCGGCTGTCATGTCGAACGGCAAATACACCGTCGCCCTCCTGCCTGCGGCGAAGTTGCGGTCGAAGAGCACCCTCTTTGCCTTGAATGCGTATGGCGCGCCGAACTCGTAGCCCGATGCCCTGTAGGTCTCAACGTTGTTCTTATCCTGCGGGTCCTTGTATTCCCGGAATGTCCCGGCATACCCGTATATGGGGTATATTGATCCCACGGTTGTCTCCTTCCTCTCTTTGGTCTTCTTGTCAATCCATGTGAACTTGCCCTGGTATTTGCCGAATGTGCAGTTGAGTACTCCACGGTCGGTGAGGTAGAGCGCGTCGCACTCTCCGTTTGCCGGATTGTTGTCTTGATCCAATTCTGCCACCACGATGTTGTAGGGTTTCGTCCTTCCTGCGATGCCAGGCGTCGAAGTCTTGTTAACATATACGACTTGGTTTAGGTTTGATCCGCGGTCAACGAAGCTGTATGCATTTTTGTCCATACAGTCCGTTGCCGAGTCCTTGAACTTTTCGAACAATTCCCATGCGTAATACTGTCCCGGTGTGTGCCGCCTTGTGTTCTCCCGCGCCTGCATCGCCGTCATTTCCTTTCCGTTGGCAGTGTTCTTCGAGTAATCCTGCCATTTGTAATTCGTGTACATTTCCCCTGACGCGGAAGTGACATATTTGTCTCTTTCGAGCAGTATCACGTCGCTCACCTGGAACTTGGCATCTGAAAACAACACAAGGAAGTTGGCTGTGTTATTTTCGTATACGGTAAGATCTAAATCACTGGGATACCTGAAGCCCTTGCTGCCGGCATCCTGCCCGTTGGGGAAGTCGTCGGCAAGAAACCCTTTGGTCTGTATTTCGTCGCCGCCGATGATCATGCCAAAGAAATTGCAATCGTAGTTGAGGAAGTCACTTTGTGCGAAAGGGCTGTACTCCGCCTTTATCCATCCGCCGTTTGGATGCGGGTTGAGGAACTCCACGTTCCCGAACTTGTCAACCGTTCCCCTGGAGTCGTCGTCCATGCCGACGGCGCGGAATGCCACGAAGTCGCGGAACACCTTCCATTCCCCTGCGTTCGCGTCAGTCCTTCCCAACTCGCAGTTGTAGGGGACGAAAATCCTGTGTCCCATTCCTATCACATGTCCTTTCTCGCCGCGCACGATTGCCTGTACGGTGTTTTTTATTCCTTCCTCTTGACCAGCCGCCCTGTGTATGTTCAGCCCCAGGTCTATGTTCAGCTCATACCTCTTTGCTGTTGGATTCCACACCGCCTCCACAACTCGGTCGCTGGTGCGCTCGCCGTTCCAGTCGAGCGCGTCCGGCACGTAGCGGTTTGCCTGCGGTGTCCCGTCATCCGTCTTGAACTCTTCCCACACGGGGTTTATAAGGTATGTCTTGTCACCTGCGGTCAAAAGATCATCGTAACTCTTGGACAGCAGCCCCCTTTTGAAAATCGGGAATCCCTGGTCGGTGGTCCTGTCATAACGATATTTATTGTTGGTGTAGTATATGTTCGGCACGTTGCGGTCGTAGCGCGATGGGTTATTTTCCGATGTGCTGTATGCGGGTGCCCTATGGTCATACGGCACGGGAATGCTTGCAAAGGCTTTTTCCTCCAGTTCCGATAAAGTGCTGTCGAGCCCCATTGGGTTGTAGACCGTGTGGTCATTTCCAGAATTTTCATCATAAACGACGAGTGGAAGCTCAATCGACAGCCACACCTCTATGCTCCGGCGGTATGGGTTTTCCACGTTGATGGAAATGCCGCCGTCCTTGGTATCGCACAGGTTTTTCCACTTGAAGTCCGATGATTTGTCTGAAGAGAATCCTCCATGCGGCATCGCCATGTCGTCCACTGCCTTGAAGCGCACGCCCTTGGCATACAGGTCTGGGCGGATGTACCACGAGCAGGTGGCGAGATCCTCCTTGCGTGCGTTGCCGTCCTGCGGCATTATCTCCACGGTCTTACCCCTAAAGCGGCTGTTCACGGTCTTGTTCTGGTCGATGGTGGCATCATAGAACAGGCGCAGCAGCGCAATGGTATCCATTTCCCATGAGCCTTCTTTTTCTTGTTCATGTTCAATCGCCCAGGTGTACTCTTGGTACCCGGGCCTGATTCGGGACTCCTCATTCCAGTATCCTGCTCTGTCATTCTGGGCAGTGGCATTCAGCCCGCAGGCGAATGCAAGCACGAGCGCGTAAAGGATTTTCCTGGAAAGTCCATTCTGTTGTTTGATTTGAATCATGTCAATGTATTTGATTTAATTGAAACGAAATTTTATGCAAAAGTAGATGAAAAAGACAAAAGCGTTGCCCGGATTGCGCCTTTTGTTTGTTCTTATAACCTTTTTTAACATGCTGCGGTGTGTTTGTGAACCATTTGTGCATGACGGGGCGATAACTTTGCGACCGGTAAGAAACCGGCAAGGAATTGTTTTTTTATTGTTTTAGGGATAACAACTGTTTACAAACCAATTATTTAGAAAGTTAAGGATTATGTTTGAAATGAAGATGATGAGAAGCAACGCAGCCCTGGCCGACGGTCTGGCCGAGAGGAAGGCTGCCGAGAGGAAGATGAGGAAGGCGATTGCCGCCGACATGGCTTCGGTGCTGACACGGAAGGACGGAAGCAAGGTGCGCTGGAAGGCATCGAAGACCGACCTCATGGAGGCTCTTCACTGGACTTATATGAATGATGCCGTGACGGACGCCGATGGCTCGCCGTGCCGCTTCAGCGCCCTCGTGGAGCGCGCGTGCAGGGATTTCGGCATGACCGTTCCGCGCAACCCGAGGCGCACGGTGACGAGGGCGTGCTGCCGTATGGGTGTGCGCAACGCCACGCTTTGCCGCCGTTGCTGCGTGATAGCCCAGACGTGTGGCACGGAGCATCCGCTGCTCCATTTCGTCACGTTCTGCCGGTGACCGTCCGTGAGGACAAATGATTACCTTGAAATTTATTTCTCCAATAGTTAAAAAACACACATGAAATGGAAAATGTAATTGATATGAGCCAGCGTCTCAGCGAGCATTTCACGCTGAGGGAGATGTGCCTCAGCGGCACGGCTATAAGTAAAGGTATTGCGAATGTGCCCGACGAGAGGACGGTGGCGAGGCTGAAGGCTCTGTGCGTGAATGTCCTTGAGCCGTTGAGGCGGCGCTTCGGAGTGCTTAGGGTGACGAGCGGGTACCGCTGTCCGGCGCTTAACGAGGCCGTTGGCGGCGCGCGGCATTCTCAGCATCTTCGTGGCGAGGCTGCCGACCTGCACGTCTCGTCTATGGAGGTGGGGCGCAAGATGTATGACTTCATAAGGCGCAACACCGGTTTCGACCAGTTGATCATGGAGCACAGCATCAGTTCGGGGGCCACCTGGATACACGTCAGCTACAGCGAGGCTCGCTCGCGCGGGCAGGCCATTCCTTGTTTGAGGACTGCGTGACGGCATGTATGCGTAAATGGTGCGGGCGGCAGTGGCGTTCTGCCCGCACCATGTTGTTGTATGCGAAGGGGGTGTGTCAAAATTGGCACACCCTCTTTTAACATATCACAAAGCCCGAAC
>URLI01000061.1 GCA_900548585.1 uncultured Prevotella sp.
GTTTATGCGACTGCGTCGCATTCTTCTGCAAACTTAGAGGTCATTAGAGCCCGAACTGATTGCAGTCGGTTGCCAAGATGAGATTGAAAAATATGTGTTGTAATGACCGCATTGGGGTTAAATGCAACTTTCTCCGACTTTGCAACCTGGTTGCACTATTATGTAAATACCTTTGCCGGCGATAACTTCAACAAACAAGGTGGCGTATTCATACGCCGCATAAAATAAAGGAAAGGAAATGTATATGTTAAAATTCATTGCAGACTATTGGGACGCGCTTGTCGTGATGCTCGCCGAGATGGCGCCCTACCTCTTGCTGGGCTTCTTCTTCGCCGGGCTCCTGCGCGCTTTCGTGCCTAAAAACATCTACCGCAAGCATCTCGCGCCGCGAAAAATGAGAAGTGTCGTGAAGGCTGCCGCACTCGGCATTCCGCTGCCGCTGTGCTCGTGCGGCGTAATCCCCGCGAGTGTGGGGCTGCGCCGTGAGGGCGCGTCGCATGGGGCATGCGCCAGTTTCCTGATCGCGACGCCGCAGACGGGCGTTGACTCCATCGCCGCCACATACTCGCTGATGGGACTTCCGTTCGCCATAGTACGCCCCGTCGCGGCGCTCTTCACGGCAATGCTCGGCGGGTGGCTCGTCAACCGATTTGCGCGAGAGGACGAGGCGAAATCGGCAGAGGCTGCAAAGAGCGGTGTCCACGACCATTGCGACTGTGGCAATGACCAATGTGACGATGATGATGATGACTGCTGCCACGGAGAATGTGACGGGGAACATGCCGGGGGAGGATTTATGCGGCGATTCGCATCATCGATGCGCTATGCTTTCGTAGAGATGCTGCAGGACGTGGGCAAGTGGCTCGTCATAGGACTGCTCATCGCCGCGCTCATCACCGTTGCGGTGCCTAACGAGTGGCTCGCCGTACTGCGCGACTACAAACTGCTCAACATGATCATTGTCCTCGCCGTGGCAATCCCCATGTATGTCTGCGCCACAGGCAGCATACCGATTGCCGTGTCGCTCATGGCCAAGGGGCTGACACCAGGCGCCGCACTCGTGCTGCTCATGGCGGGACCGGCGGTGAACAGTGCCTCGATTCTCGTCATCGGCAAGGTGTTCGGCAAACGCACGCTGTGGCTTTATATATTGGCAATAGTGATTGGCGCTGTGGCATTCGGGCTTGGCATCGACTATCTGCTGCCGCAGGATTGGTTCGCGGTGGGCAGCATGATTGCCGGTGGCGAGAACTGCGCCCACTGCCTCAGCGCGGTGGACTGGGTGTGGATAGCAATATTCCTAATCCTGCTCGTCAACGCATTCGCCTCGCGCCTGTGGCATTCACACACGCTGGCACACCATCACGGTGATAATTCTGCGGAGCGCGATGCGCAAGACAGTGACGTGACGGTATATTCCGTAAGCGAGATGACGTGCAACCACTGCAAGGAAAACGTCGAGAAGACAATAGCCGGAATAGCCGGTGTGGAAAGAGTGGAGGTTGACCTCACCAAAGGACTGGCATACGTCCGTGGGAAACACGACCACAGCGAAGTTGAGCGGCAGGTGGCTGCAGTGGGCTATCCTGCAAGGGAGAAAAGGGAATACTGAGAATGCCCCCCGAAACATGTTCGTATGGCGGGCATGACCATCGGCACGTGGTCATGCCCGCTTGCGCTTGCTGTCATGCGTCGCTCTTTTTCATGATGAAATGTTTGCAGCATCAGGAATATATTATTACATTTGCACGCAATTAGAATATTTACAAGGAAAATCTTTATTTCATTAACAACAAAAGACACACAAGATGAGGAAACTTTTTTTTATGTTATGCTCTGTGTTGCTGTCGTGTAACATGGCAAATGCCCAGACTATCGTGGACGGCGTGCTGAAATCGTGGGACGGCGCCGAGGGGGAAATCACCATCCCGGACAACGTGACGGAGATTGCGCCCAACTGCTTCTACGAGGAGGGAGAGCCAGACGACGAGGGCTGGGGCATGACCGACCCGGTGAGCAACACTGCCATCACAGGCGTGAACCTTAACAACGTGACAAAGATTGGCGACAGCGCCTTCCGGGGCTGCACGGGCATCAGGCACATAGAGGCTCCCAAACTGAGGGAGGTCGGCGAGGAGGCGTTCAGCGGCTGCTCGGCTCTCATGGGGATAGACCTGCCTGCCATAGTGACGATAGGCAAGAACGCGTTCGCAAATTGCGATGCCGCGACAGCGATAAAACTGGGCAACACGCTCGAGAACATTGTCAAGAACCCATTCAAGAGTTGCAAGGCGGCTACGGAACTGACCATGCCCGACGGAGGTCAGAATTTCCAGACTATATCGAATGCGCTGCTGCGCAAGGCTGACGCGGCGCTCGTGGCTTTCGCCGGCGGAGGAACGGAAATATCGCTCGATGCCGACGCGTGCCATGCGGTGGGCGAGGATGCTTTCTATAACAACACGTCGCTCGGGAAGGTGACGCTGCCCGGAGTGACCGTGATAGGGAGCAACGCATTCGTGGGCTGCTCGTCGCTCTCCGGGCTATATGTGCCGCGACTGGTGCGGGTGACGGATGACAGTTTCATGACCTTCTCCGGAGTGTCTGCGCTGAGTGTCATAGACATACACCTAAGCACGGATTTCGAGACATTCGGCCACAGCCTCCCGGACAAGGAACAAACGACGATATACGTTGCGAACCAGGCGGTGAAGGACAAGCTCGCAAAGGAGTTCAGGAAATGCAACATAGTCATCGGAGACCCATCACCGACGGAGAAATACGAGGTGACATTCTCGGGAACACCGGAGGGCTACGGCACCATTGAGGCATGGACCACGGGGGCTGTGACGGTGAATAGCGGGGACATGCTCAACGAGGGGGCTATGCTGAAAATAAAGGCCGTGCCGCTCTACGGCTACAAGATTGCGAGATGGACCGTTAACGGCACGGCGCTGACCGAGGAACTGCCGACAGAAGGAACCAACGGGCAGATATACACCGTCGAGGCGATGCATGAGGCGGTGAACGCAGAGGTGACGTTCGAGAAAATTCCAGAGGGGTATGCGGTGTTCTTCAAGAGCATGCAGCCAGAATACGGAACGCTGACATGCACCACGCAGGATGGAAAGGAAGTGAAGACCGCAGAGGAGGTCGCCCCGGGGACAATGCTGACGTTCACGGCAACACCGTTCGATGGCTTCCGCGTCACCGACTGGTACCGCGAGGTGACAGCGGCTGACAACACCTCGTCGCTCGAGAAGATTGAGGGAATGTATGGCAAGACGACATACACATGCGAGGCATACGACATGATGGATATTCGTGTGGATTTCGAACGCAACGCCGGCACGAACGTCGTCAGGTTCGAATCGCTCAACGATTTCGGAACTCTCACGGCTACTGCCAACGGAGTGGAAATAACCAGCGGCACGGCGGTGGAGACAGGCTCACGGATGGTGTTCACGGCCCATCCGAAGGAGGGATGTCATGTTGACAGCTGGCTTGTAAACAACGAGCTCGTTGTGGGTATGACGGCAGACGAATATGTTATCGAAAGCCTTGACGCCGACGTGGAGATCTCTCTTGTATGCTCGGAGAACGGATCCAGTGGCAACGACCACTTGCCGGTTGTGGAGAACGGGCATCTCGTTAAGTGGCTCGCCGTGGGCGAGGCAGTCGTGGGCGATGACATAATCGCCATTGACGCGCGTGCGTTCGAGGGTGCGAACGAAATGACAAAGGTGACGATAGGGAAGAACGTGGAGACGATAGGCGAACTGCCGTTCCTATACTGCACGCGGCTGACTGACATAACGGTGGATGCCGGGAACAAGAAATTCTGCGACGTTGACGGTGTCGTATATAATAAGGAGAAGACCGAGCTTGTTGCCTATCCCTCGGGACGGCAGACACCGGAATACACCTTGCTGCAAACCACGCAGACGGTGCGCCCCGGCGCGTTCGCGGCCAATTTCAACCTCACTGCCGTTAACGTGCCGGCAGACAACATGCTGGTTGCCTCAGATGGCGGGGCTTTGTATTCTGCCGACATGAAGACACTGCTCTTCCAGCCGATAGCGACTGGCGAGGAACTCACGGTGAAGGACGGCGTCGAGACCATCGGGCGGCTGGCAATAGCCTTCAGCCCGGCGTTCAAGAAGATATTCCTGCCTGCCTCGCTGAAGGCAATCGAGCCGCTCGGCATGGCATACAACATGCTGCTGTCGCAGTTCGCATGGAAAGAGGGCGTGACACCGGCGCTGGAGACAATCGGCGAGAACGCTTTCGAGCGCGACATGTCGCTGCTGAAACTGCCATACATCGCAAGCCTGAAGTCCATCGGCGCCAACGCCTTCCTCAACGACCTGCTATTGGAGGAAATTCACATACCGTCTGGATGCACCTTGGCAACCGGGGCTTTCTCCCACTGCGTCGCACTCCAGAACGTGTATGCCTACGCAACGCAGCCGCAGTCAATAGACGATGATGCGTTCAATGACATAGAGAACATCGAGACCGCCGTGCTGCATGTGCCGGAGGGCACGGCGACTCTCTATGCTGGCGCGGCAGGATGGAGGCGTTTCACCATTATAACAGATGATTTGACGAACGGCATCGGGACTGCCGGCGCCGTGAACGGAGTGCGCGTTTCGCGCGTTGACGGAGGATACATGGTCGATGGCACTCGCGCAGGAGACCGCTATGCGGTATATACTGTGGCAGGCTCGTGCCTGTCGGCTGGCACGGCGGGAGGCACGAGCCTCTTCGTCCCGTCGTCTAATGCCGCGCAGCCGCTGATACTCCGCATCGGGGGAAAGGCAGTGAAACTGTGGTGATGGCATCACTTGCTGAATATACGCGGAAGGCTGTGTGCACCGGGCATACAGCCTTCCGTGCGTCTTGGTTATGTGTGGCTTGCGGCAACTTTAGCCCAAATTCATTTGTAACTTACGCGCAAAAACACTATTTTTGTGGAACGTAATGCAAACAGTGTGTTTATGAGAACTGACATCGCAAAGGCCTCATTGGCCGTACTGTTCCTTATGGCGGCGAATTTCGCCAGTGCAAACACTGCCGTCGCTTGCCGTCCGCCAAGTCACGTCAGGGTAAGCAAGGAAAGGACGTTCACCGAAATCATATTGAAGACCGACGACAGCCGGCTGGTATTCTCGAGAATATCGGGCTTCCTGACAGCGTGGGTCGTCAGCGGTAAGGCCATAATAGGCGAGGGCGGATGCCTTATGCCGAACTTCTGGTGCGCCGTCGCCGGCGATGACAGCATTGCCGGCGTTCACCGCCAGTGCGGTGTGTGGCGCACGCCAAAGATAATACTTGCAGACATCTCGGCGAGGAAAGAGCGCGCACACGGTGGCATGGTGGTGACAGCCTATTACGGGATTCCCGAGACAAACACCAAGATGAGGATGACATACCGCTATGACGGGCACAGCCTCGAAGTGACGGAGCAGATGGTGCCAGCCGACACGAGGAAGAGCGTTCCGCCGCTGCCGCGCTTCGGCATGGTGATGCAGTTGCCTTTCGTCATGACCGACTGGCGTTACAACGGCAGCGGTGAGTGTGAGTCGTGGCACTGCGTGCAGGCTGGCGGCGGTCTCAGCATCGACGTGACGCCAAGCTACGGCATGCCGTTTTTCGTCTCCACAATGCAATGCGGCGACGCAAACGCCCCGCAAGAGGATTCCGCCATGACCGGCGAGCAGGCGATGCCTGGGCGCTCCAGACTGTTCATTGACGGCTTCAATGCCTGTGTCTGTGCCAAAGACGAAGGTCGCGGAACGGCAGGCGGGCGTCAGCACCGCTGCATGGAAGTATCCGGCGAGTTGTCATTCTCGTTCAGCATATCAACTGTGGCGACGGCGAAAACGCCTGCGCGCTGAAAGAAGACGGCGGGCGTGGATGCCGGCAATCCATGACGGCATCCACGCCCGCAGGCGAAATGCGATTTCCTCCTGCCTATATCACTACTTCCGCATCCTCAATGTCGCACTCTATCCACTGCCGCAGGCGTTCGCGGTAGTCGCTGAGGCTGTCGCTCTGCCGCTGCATCACGCGCAGCTCCTCCTCGCGCGAGTTGATCATGCGCAGCATTTCAGGATACGCCGGTGCGAAGGTGGCATAGTATCGCTCGTCGCTGTCGAACGTCCTGAATATCCCGGAGAATATCTCGTTGACACTCTCGCGCAGCGTCTGTTTCATCTCCGCGACCTTCTCGTTGCGCTGCCTCGCCTCATACCAGTCGTACAGTTCCATCGCCACGCCGACGGCCACGCTGGCGTTGCCTATCCACCGCCCGGCCTTTGTCTCGAACTTTGCCGCCCGTCCCACCGTGCGCCTGAACGTCTGCGAGAACAAGCTGTAGGCATGGCTCACGACATCGAGCTTCGACTTCACGTCGCGCAGCAGTTTCTGCGACTCGCGCAGGCTGTTCCCCAAAATGTCGTTCTGCGCCGTGAAGCGGCTCTCGAACTCTATCTCCTTGCGTTCCAGCGAGGTGTTGTTCGCCTCGGCGCACTCCGACATTATCTGGCTTATGTTCCTGTTCAGCATGTAGCACGTCACCTTGCCGTGTTCCATCCCGATGTGTTCCTCCACCACCTGCACCAGCTGGTCGGCGGTCTCGGCGTGCCTTATCTCGCTCATCACGCTCTGCTTCAGGTCGTTCAGTCGTTCGGTCATCGTCCCCCGGCTGCTGTTCAGTTCCTGGCGTAGTATCGAGCAGTCGCTCCTCATGTCGGCAATCTCCTCGCGGCACTGCATCAGCGGCGACGCCATCCGCCTGTTCACGGCATCTATGCTTTCGCCGATGCCGGCCAGTACGTCGCGCACCACCGCCATGCTGGCCTCCCTTGCCAGTTCCGAGGCATCGGCGGTTTCCGTCAGGCGTTCCACCTCCTGCCGCAGCAGCGCGATGTGCGACCGCCGCTCGTAGTCGTCCATGTGCCGCAGCCAGTGTTCCATGCCTCGTCCTTTGGGGTCGGCGGCGATGCACACTATGCGCAGCGCGCTGCGTTCCTCTTCGCTCAGTGCGAGAGTGCCGGCGAGCCTCTCTTCCATCGTGGCGCGCTTCACGGCGGCATGTTCCTTGTAGTCCTCGTCGTCGGTCATGTCTGTCCCTGCCTCGTCCATCTTGTTGATGACGAATATAGTGGCAGGCAGTTTGCCGAAGTCGCGCAGCACCAGGCGCAGTATATCCTTGTGGGAGTCCTTCAGCGGCAGCACGGCATCGCATACATATATCACCGCCTCCGCCTCCGATATGTATTTCCGCGTTATCTCCGAGCAGCGCACCCTCCGTCCGTCGGTCTCCTTCTCCTTCGTCCCGAACAGTCCCGGGGTGTCCACGATTTCATAGTCGCGCCCGAGCGAGTCGGTGTGATACACTGTCAGTTCGTCCGACGACTCCGCCACGTCAATCTTCATCGAGTCTTGCAGCGTCCCCGTCATCCCTGCCACGGCGCTCGTCTTGCCGTCGCTCACCGAGCCGAGCATCACGATGCGCGTCTTCCCAGCCTTGGCGTTCTCTATCGCCGAGCCCACCTTCTCCTCCACGTCGCCGAGCTCGAGTCCCAGTTCCTGTCCCTGCCTCACGATCCCCTGCAGTTGCCGCAGGCGTTCCGTGCTGTTTTCATATCGTGCCATATTTCCTTGATTTTATTTCCTCTATGAATGTTGCTATGCTCCCCTTGGTCCCGGCGATTATGTCCTCGACGGCCTTCAGGTTGTGCGTTTCCTCTTCGATTGTCTCCGCCATTCGCCGGCAGTCAGTGGCAATTTGGTCGTTGATGGCCTTTGTCAGTTCCCGCAGCCTTACCTTGCTGTTTATGCGTGCCGTGTCAATCTGCCGGCGCGCCACCCGTTTCGCCTTGCTCCTGCGCCCGTCTCCGAAAATCGTCTTTCGCGCTATGTGCGACAGTCCGCCCAGCACCGCCCCCGCCGCCGTGGCCACTCCGGGGGCTATGAATGTGAAGAAGCTGCCGATGGACGCCC
>URLI01000062.1 GCA_900548585.1 uncultured Prevotella sp.
TGTGCTGCCGACTATATCATTTTCAGTGTCACCACACTGTGGTACGTCGGGTACGTCCTGCTTGCAGGTTACATCTTTTTCGCCATACGTCGATACCTGCGTTCCTTTTGTGCCAGGTATGAGTGCGGCAACTGCGGTAAGCCCATCTACCACAAGGGACGATGTGAGGCTTGTGGGGCTATGAATGAATAGCGCCTGTCAGTCATATTCATTTTCTGTGCAGTGCTTGCCGCCACGCTTTATTGCAATATGCCGGTGAGCGCGCAACTGTGATATGTCATTTCTCCATGTCGAAAAATCCATATAAATTAGGATTGTGCATTTTCATTTTTCGATATAACTTTGCAGTCGAAAAAAGCAAGATTTCTATTAAAATGAGAAGAAAGATTCTGACAGCAGCCGTTCTGTTATCCACGATTTCTGCCTCGGCGGCAGTAAACAACGGCACACCAGGCACATCGCTCTCTGACAGTTCGCGCGTCCACGACCTCGATGAGGTGATTGTTATTGCGCAGCCAAAGGAGCAACTGCGCTTGCGTATGCAGCCTATAAGTTCCTCAATGTTCTCGGCAACCGATATTAATTCATTGGGAGTGCGCGACCTTCGCGAACTTTCCTCATACGTGCCATCGTTGGTTATGCCTAACTACGGCTCTCGCTACACGTCGGCATTATATGTGCGTGGCATAGGCTCACGCATCAACAGCCCGGCCGTGGGGATATATGTCGATGGAATGCCGCTGGCGACAAACAGCCAGTACAATTTCCACACATATTCCATCGAACGCGCTGACATACTGCGTGGCCCGCAGGGAACGCTTTACGGGATGAACACCGAGGGCGGAATGATTCGTCTCTACACTAAGAATCCGCTCCGTTATCAGGGAACAGACCTGTCGCTGGGGTGGGGCACGCGCTTTTACCGTAACGCGCAGATTGAGCATTTCAGCAAGTTAAGCAACAGGTTTGGCTTGTCCGTAGCCGGATTCTATAACGGGCAGAACGGTTTCTTCCGCAACAAGACAACCGGAGAGCGTGCTGACAAATACAACGAGGCAGGCGGACGGTTCCGTCTCGCATACACTGACAACAACAGATGGACGGCAGACCTTGTGGCAGACTACCAGTATGTGCGGCAGAATGGCTTCCCGTACGGGGCGATGGACTTTGAGACGGGCGAGACGGCAAGCCCTTCGACAAACCGGCAGAGCAACTACCGCCGCAACATGCTCAACACCGGACTGAACCTGAAATTCCGTGGCAACTACTTTGATTTCTTCTCCACCACATCATACCAGCACCTCAAGGACTATATGATGATGGACATAGATTACATGCCCGCAGACTTGCTCCACATGGAGCAGCGGCAGTTGCAGAACTCGATAAGTCAGGAGTTCTCGTTCAAGAGCAACAAGCAAGGCGTATGGCAGTGGACAAACGGGGTGTTCGGCTCCTATCTGTGGCAGAAGACCGTGGCGCCGGTTTATTTCGACAAGGACTTCACCTCGCGCATATCCAACGCGATTCAGAATCAGATGTATGACGCCATCTTCGCATCGATGGTTGCAAGGATGGTGCAGGGCGGCATGCCAGAGGCTGCCGCGCAGGCCGCCGCAGCCGCCGCGATAGAGAAAGCCGGGGGAATATCCATGAACGTCGACATGGACGTTCCGGGGATTTTCCACACTCCGCATTTCAATCTCGGCTTCTTCCATGAGAGCAATTTCATATTCGGCAATTTCACTTTCACGCTCGGACTGCGCTACGACTACAGCCATTGCTCCGTGCATTACGACACATCGGCAATGATGGCGATGGCTGCAAACGTCATGGGCAAGCAGGCAACAAACGTGCTGTCGTCTGTATGGAACGGCCGCGACCATGGCGATTTCAACCAACTGCTGCCCAAGTTCGGCATCAGTTACCGTGTAAGTGACAATGGGAGCAACGTGTATGCCACGGTGAGCAAGGGATACCGTGCAGGCGGTTTCAACATACAGATGTTCTCAGACATCATGCAGACAGAGCTCAACGCAAACCGCGACAAGGCAAACCGGGGCAGTTATGACATTCCCCACACAGCCGATGATTACGACAAGGTGAACAACACCATCGCCTACAAGCCGGAGGTGAGCTGGAACTACGAGGTGGGAACACATCTCAACCTCTTCGACAACACTGTGCAGCTGGATTTCTCGGCATACTACATGCAGGTGCGCGACCAGCAGCTTTCTGTCATGGCAGGCAACTATGGCTTCGGCAGGATGATGGTCAACGCGGGCAAGAGCTTCAGCTGCGGTGCCGAAGCTTCGCTCCGTGGCAAGGCTTTGAACAACAATCTGGCGTGGGCTTTGAGTTATAGTTACACACATGCGCAGTTCAAGGAGTATGATGATGCGGAAATTGTTGACGGAAAACCGGTGAACATAAGTTACAAGGACAAGAGAGTCCCGTTCGTGCCGGAACACACGATGAGTGCCATGGCAGACTATACTTTCCCGATAGCCTCAACCGGACTGCGTGACATCACGATAGGGGCAAACGCACACGCGCAGGGCAAGACCTACTGGGACGAGGCCAACACGTTCTCGCAGAAACTGTATTGCGTGATTGGCGCACATGCCGATGCCAACTTTGGTTTTGCCACGCTGAGCGTGTGGGGGCGCAACCTTGCAAGCACGAGGTACAACACCTTCGCGTCGCTCAACAACGCCACAAGGCAGTATTTCGCACAGCGCGGCAATCCTTTCCAGATGGGTGTTGACGTGAGATTGCACTTCTAAATGCTTATTTATAAATGATTGATTGAAAGTAATGGTCGTGCCGGATTATAGGTACGGCCATTACTATTTCAATATGGCACGAACCCCCAATAAGTCAATAGAGATTTCGCCCGCAAAAGATTCAAAGGATTGTATCTGTCAGATAACCAAGAAAATAAGAACGAACTAAAGAGCCAACCCGCAAGTGCAATATTACACATGATATTGGAAATGCTTATTGACCGGTGTCTGTGACGGCACTGATATCAGTCACTTTAGGAATGTATTGCCTTATAAGTTTGTTTGTATTTTCAATGACCCCTTTCTGCCATGAGTAATACGAGTCTGGGCCTGGCATTTATTGTTTTTCTTTATACTCCGGAATTTCATAGAAGTAAATGTTTTCGCCCTTTTCTCCGCCATAAGCGCGGTTAAAAGCTTCAATACGGAAAATACAATATCTTTCCGGTTTCTTCTTGGGCAAATCAACATATAGCAGGTAGGCGATTTGCCTTCTACCGCCGACATATTCTTCGACCGGCTGTACAGAACGTACTGCAACTGGAACATCATCTGCATAGACTTTAAATTCTATTTCATCAGGCTCCGCAGAAATATCCACTTGTTCTTTTTCTGCTTTATTCTTGTCTTTATACAATTTCTCCCCGTATGAGAGCATCCGTCCTAAGCTCATAGGGCGAGTATAAAGCATTATCGCAGGGTAGCCGCCGTTTTCTTTAAATACGGTAGTCCCATAGAGTTCCAGTCGGTGGTAGCGAGGATTAATGGTCAAATCTTTATCGGCAATTACGTTCCACGCCCAATATTCCAGACGCATATCTTTCTCGGCCACCTTCTGTTGGCGGGGGTATTCTCCGGGACGAATGGCATAGATAGCCATATATTTTCCTTGCAGTACATTCGAGATAGTATAGTAGCCGTCTTTATCAGAATAAGCCGAGTAAGCTTTGGAAAAGTCAGTGTATAGCACCATTACCTCGCAACTGTCTATAGGATTTCCTTCGAAGTCGGTTACACGTCCTGAAATAGTAATTGTTTTCTGAGCGTACATATTTGTACACAAAATTAATATAAGTGACAAAAATATTGTTTTCATACTTTATATTTTAATTTCGGTCAGATATACACTTTTCATTAGAGCCCGAACTGATTGCCAAGTCGAAATGGAAAAATCAGTGTTCCAATGACCGGTTTTTGTTAAAAACATCAGAGGAACGGACTTAGCAGCGATGCGAGCCACCCACGGAATTTCTGCCACGGTGTCCTCCACCTGTCCCAACTCTCCTTGGTAAGAAGAAATGATTTCTGCTTGTCGTGCTCGAACATCTCATCGATTTGCCGTGTTGTGCATTTGTCAACGATAACGGCATTCTCCTCATAGTCGAAATTAAGGCTGCGTGCATCGAGGTTGGCGCTTCCCACGGTGCACAACTTTCCGTCAATGGTCATTGTCTTGGAGTGGTGGAAGCCGTCCTGGTATATCCACACGCGCGCGCCTTTTTTCATCAGCCCGTGCATGTTGCGGAAACTGCAGTCGGGCGTGAGCGGTATGTCGCTGTTGGCTGCAATCATCAGTTCCACCTTCACGCCGCGTCTTATTGCCTTGCGCAACGCTTTCTTGATGCTCGGGATAAGGGTGAAATATGGGTTTATTATCTTTATGCTGTCCTTTGCGCTGTTTATGGCTATTGTGTAGAACTGTCTCATTATCTTAGGCGACATGTGTGGCTCGCGGTTGATTATTCCCACCATCTTTTGTCCTGCCGTAAGTGTCGTGTCTGGCGTCAGGCATACGAAATGTCGCGGTGTCTTTTCATGGTCTTTCCGGAAATATTCCTCGCCTTCTATTTTTTCACCAGTTACTCTCGCCCACATTTTAAGGAATATGGCCTGCAAATCGTTCACCGCCGAACCTTCTATGCGGCAGTGCATGTCGCGCCATCTGCCCACGGTTTTCGTGCCTTTTATGTAATAGTCGGCAACGTTCATTCCGCCGGTATATGCGATTTTGCCGTCTATAATGACGATCTTGCGATGGTCCCTGCCAAAAATGTCGTCTATCCACGGGAATTTCACCGGGTTGAACTCGTATAGTTGTATGCCCTGTTCCCTGCGGTGGCTTATGTGTTTTTTCTTAAGCGGCCTGTTGTTCGATATGTTACCGAACCCGTCAAATAGTGCCCTGACGACAACCCCTTCCCTGACTTTCTGTGCAAGAATTTCGAAGAGTAGATTGGCAATGGAGTCGTTTCTGAAGTTGAAGTATTCCAGATGCACAGAACTCTTGGCGTTCCGTATGGCATTGAACATGTCATCGAATTTCTCCTGTCCAGACATCAGCAGCACGACCGAGTTGTCCCTGGAGAATTTCACGCCTTTGTCACGCAGCTCGCTTACTATCAGGGAGTCGGCTCCCTGTGCATCACATATCAGGCAATGCAGGCAAAGCAGCAATAGTGGCAGCAGTCTTGGCATAGTCTAAATCATGCAGGAATAATGGTCGACCACGCCGAGCAGGTGTCTCTCTTTGTCGGTGACAAGCACGGTGTGTATGAAATTGGTGTGCATGATCTTTTGTATTTCCGTCACCTTCGTGTCTGCCATGACGCATTTCGGGTCGCGTGTCATCATCTCCTCAACCCTGTGCGTGACAAAGCCGGCCTGCCATTTCTCCATTGCTCGCCTTATGTCGCCGTCGGTTATCAGCCCTTCTATCCTTCCTTCACTGTCGAGCGACACGCCGAGCCCGAGTTTCCCTTTGCTCACAAGGATTATTGCCTCGCCGAGTTGCATCTCCTTTGGAATTATTGGCATGTCGTTCGAGCGCATCACGTCTTTTGCTGTCGTCAGCAGCCGTTTGCCAAGTTCGCCGCCAGGGTGGAATTGTGCGAAGTCGGTCGGTTTGAAGTCGCGCATTTCCATTAGTGCTACGGCAAGCGCGTCGCCCATCACGAGCGTGGCGGTGGTGCTGCTCGTCGGTGCAAGGTTGAGTGGACATGCCTCCTTGTCAACACTCACCTTTATGTGGATTGTGCTGTATTTGGCAAGCAGG
Organism: uncultured Prevotella sp.; assembly: GCA_900548585.1. GTDB lineage: Bacteria > Bacteroidota > Bacteroidia > Bacteroidales > Bacteroidaceae > Prevotella. The sequence goes on from URLI01000062.1 coordinate 5,836, forward strand.
CTGTCCTCGTTTCCGCTTATTCCGATGATAGGTATCTGCATGTGAAGGACCATCGGGACGAACCTCAGCAGCTCGTCTGTGTTCCCGGAGTTGCTTATTGCCATCACGACATCGTCGCGTGTCATAACTCCGAGGTCTCCGTGGTAAACGTCGAGGGGGTTTATGAAGAACGACGGCGTGCCGGTGCTTGATAGTGTTGCGGCAATCTTTGCCCCGATGTGTCCGCTCTTTCCTACACCCGTCACTATAACCTTGCCCTTGCAGTTGAGTATAAGCTCCACGGCACGGTCAAACTCTTCGTCAATCTGATTTGTCAGATTATATATTGCTTTGCTCTCATCCTTTATACATTGTATGGCATACTGGCGCACATTTGCCAGTCTTTTGCAGTGTTCTCCCATTCCTTTCATATTATATAAGTTGCTTGACTATACCTTCCAGATCCTTTAGGAAAAGCATGTTGGGACCGTCAGACAATGCCTCTTCAGGATTTGGGTGCACCTCAAAGAAGAAGCCCGTTGCCCCGAATGCCTTTGCTGCCATTGCCATTGACGGCACGAAACGCCGGTCGCCTGCGGTCTTGCCGTTTCCTGCCCCAGGGCGTTGCACGCTGTGGGTGCAGTCCATTATGACTGCCGGAACAATATCGAGCATGTCGGGGATGTTCCTGAAGTCAACAACGAGGTTGTTGTAGCCGAATGAGTTGCCGCGCTCTGTCAGCCACACCTCCTTTGCTCCTGCCGCCCTGGCTTTCTCCACCGGGTATAGCATGTCCTTTCCGCTAAGGAATTGTGCCTTTTTGATATTGACTGTCTTTCCCGTCCTCGCGGCGGCGGCGAGCAAGTCGGTCTGCCGGCACAGGAATGCGGGAATCTGCAGCACATCGCACACCGCACCGGCCGCTTCAGCCTGCCAGCTCTCGTGAATGTCCGTGAGTATGCGCAGCCCGTGTCTTTCCTTTATGTCGCAGAGCATCTGGAGACCTTTCTCAAGTCCCGGCCCCCTGTAAGAATGTATGCTCGTGCGGTTGGCCTTGTCGAACGAGGCCTTGAAAATTATGTCCGTGCCGTATTTCTTGTTGATACATACAAGTTGGGCTGCAACGGCATCAAGCAGTTCTTCCGACTCTATCACGCAAGGACCGGCAATGAGTATGGGTTTCATTATGAATATGTTTCTTTATAACTTGCAAAATTAGTTGAATTGTTCCAAATACCCAAACTTTTTAATAAAATTGCAGGGGAAACGAAAAAAAACGAGAAGTGTTTGCACCTGTTGAATGAAATTTTCACATTTGCGGCATATTTATATGATATTTTAGAATTAAAAAGGGTTAAACCCCAATCGGTCATTAGAGCCCGGACTGATTGTAGTCGGTTGCCCAGGCAGATTGGCTGTCGTTTTTTTGCAGGCGTAGCGGGCTACGTCAAGAAAAAACGACGGGCAAGATGCCGGCAAGCGGCTG
>URLI01000063.1 GCA_900548585.1 uncultured Prevotella sp.
TTGTGTCTCAATGAGTTGGAATGAGGATTTCTATGTTTAGCGGACAGTAATAATAAATTATTAACTTTGCAATGTATTACGACATAATATGCCTTATACATGGACATAAATTCCTTAAATCACTTTAATAACGCGCCGCTCCGTTGGCTGAGACGCGGAGTGATGGCGGCGGCCGCCGTGATTGCCGCCACGCTTATCATCGCCTCGTGCGGAAAGACGCGCCACATGGCGACACCGGCGGAACGCCGCGCCACAGACAGCATCGTGAAGGAGGCGACCAGCGAAGACTCGCTGCGTGCCATGTACCGGGGCTTCAAGATTGCGGGAAACAAGCTCGGCTGCATCGTTGCACTACGAGAGCTCGGCAAACTACAGCGCAACGAGAGCCGCTTCGACGACGCGCTGAAGTCGCACAGCGACGGACTGAAACTGGCAGAGGAGGCCTGCGACACGATAGAGATGGTGCGGGCAATGAACAATATCGGGACAAACTACCGGCGGTTAGGCATACTTGACGTGGCAACCAACTACCACTACCGTGCATGGAAGATAAGCGAGGAGTGCAGCGACACCTCGGAAACGACGGTTAAGAACCTCTCGGTGTCGCTCAACGGGCTTGGCAACATATACATGACCACCGGCAACTACGAGCGCGCCGACAGTGTTTTCCGCATGGCGCTGCAAGGAGAGAAGCGGCTTCGCAGCGACATCGGGCAAGCCATAAACTATGCCAACATCGGCAGCGTGTTCGAGAAACGCGGGCAGACAGACTCCGCGTGGGTGTACTACCGCCAGTCGATGAAGTTCAACGAGGCGGCGCACAGCGTCCTCGGGGTGTCGCTGTGCCACACCAACTTCGGCTCGCTCTATGAGAAGGAGGGAAACTTCGACAGGGCGATCGACGAGTACAAAAAGGCATACCTGCTCATGCGGGCGTCCAAGGACGAGTGGCACGCGCTGGCATCGCTGCTCGCTCTGGCAAACATCTACAGCGACACCGGCAAGGAAGAGAAAGCCATTGAGCAACTGGACAAGGCGAGTAAGATAGCAAAAAGAATAAAGTCGAAGGAGCATCTCGCGGAAATACAGAACATGTATTACCTTATATACAAGAAGCGCGGCGACTGGAAGAAGGCTCTCGAATGCCATGTCGCCGCAACGGAGATGCAGGACAGCCTGGTGGGGGTGAAGAAGCTGAACCAGATACAGAACATAAGCCTTGCCGTGGAGCGCAACAGCCAGGAAGTAAAGATTAGCGAGGCGCGGCGGAGGTATGAGGCGGAGCGCGCCACACGCAACGTGAGCATCGCCGTGTTCTCGTTCATCATAATCCTGCTCGCGGGGGCCGTCGCCATGATGCTCTACGTTCTCAGGGCGAGGGCGCGGACACACCGCGTGCTGAAGAAGATGAGCGGGATGCGAGAGACATTCTTCACCAACATAACGCACGAGCTGCGCACGCCGCTAACGGTGATACTCGGGATGAGCCGCGACATCGCCAAGGACACGAAACTGCCGGAGAGGACACGCGACATGGGCGTGGTGATGGAACGGCAGGGAAACAGCCTGCTTACGCTCATCAACCAACTGCTCGACATATCAAAGGTGAAGTCGGCAGTGGGCAGACAGGACTGGAGGCACGGCGACATCGCCGCATACATCGGCTTCATAGTGGATGCGTACCGCGAACACGCAGGGAGAAAGGGTGTCGCGATAGAATACAATACGACCGGGAACCTCGAGATGGACTTCGTGCCGGACTTTGCTGGCAAGGTAATCAACAACCTGCTGTCGAACGCAATCAAGTTCACGCCGGAGGGAGGCAAGATAGTCATCAACGTCAGCAAGGACGACGGCAACGTGCTGATAAGCATCGCGGACACCGGCATAGGAATAAAGCAGGAAAACCTCGCGCATATCTTCGAGCCGTTCTACCAGGGGGAGACAGACTGCAAGCACATCGGGACTGGCGTGGGACTGGCTCTCGTGAAACAGATAATAGACTCGGTGAAAGGCAGCATCGAGGTGGAGAGCGAGGTGGGCAAAGGCACGGCATTCACACTGCGCGTGCCGTCACACTGCGTCGACGGAAAATGCAGGGAACTCGGTGAGTATGAAGACATGGAGGTGCCGCTGCAGGAAGACGGTGACGAGACCGTGGAGGACTCCGTATCACCGGACGGCGACCGAATGAAACTGCTCGTCATCGAGGACAACAGCGATGTCGCGAGGTATATCGGCAGCCAGCTGTCGGCGCACTACGATGTGCTGTATGCCCACGACGGGCAACAAGGACTGGACAAGGCGCGCGAGGTTGTGCCGGACATTATAATAACCGACCTGATGATGCCCGCCATGGACGGCCTGGAAGTATGCCGCCGCGTGCGCGCCGACGAACTGATAAGCCATGTGCCGATAATCATCGTGACGGCGAAGGTGACGGACGCCGACCGCATCGAGGGGCTGAAGGCAGGCGCCGACGCATATCTCTGCAAGCCGTTCAACGAGGACGAGCTGCACGTCCGCGTGGAGAAACTGCTCGAGCAACGGCGGATGCTGCGCGAGAAATTCTCGCGGATGGTCAGCGAGGGAGAGGAGCCGGAGGTGCAGATGACCGACGCCGACAGGCGTTTCCTCGCAAAGACGGTGGATGCCGTCTACCTGCTCATGGACAAGCGCAAGACAGATGTATGCTCGCTTGCCGAAAAACTGTGCATGAGCCCAAGGCAACTGCAGCGCAAGATGATTGCACTGACGGGGGAGACTCCCGCGTCATATACCATGATGGTAAGGATGAAGAGAGCCAGGACGCTGCTCGACACCAAGCCGGAGATGACACTCGAGGAAATTGCCGACCGCTGCGGCTTCGACCATTACTCCGGGTTCTACCACGCTTTCAGGAAATACAACGGCGTTTCACCGACACAGTACAAGCGCGGTGTTGACAACGCCTGACATATAGTAGTGTTTAATTTATTTCATATACGATGAGAAGGACAATCAAGTATTTGCTGGTCATGCTTCCGCTGCTGGCAATGTCGTGTTCGGGTAATAATGAGTTTGATGAAAGATGGACCCCGATGGAGTGGCAGCATGCTGCCTATCCGACTGTCAATAAGAATGGGCACAAATTCATAGTTATGCCGTCAGAAGGCGGTTCATGCACGTTCAGGTGCAAGAACTACGGCAGGTTCTGGATTTCGAATGTCAAGGTGACAGCCAACGGAAATACCGTAATTAACAACGCCACAGCCGACGAAAGCGGGCAGACTTTCGAGAGCAAGCACATCTCGGTGCGCATCGATGGCAACCAGATGACCGTTACTTGTCCGCAGTCAGACGGCACAGCCCGCGATTTCGCAGTCACCGTCTCGGCAGGAGACATATTCGGCTTTTTCTATTTCGAGCAGGAATAAGTTCATTTCTGCATCTCGTGCAGTTTCCTGTAGTACCCGTCCCTGGCAATGAGCTCGTCGTGCGTGCCGCGCTCCACGATCTCGCCGTCGTGCAGCACGCATATCTCGTCGCTGTTCCTGATCGTTGACAGCCGGTGGGCTATGGCGATTGTCGTCCTTGTGCGCATCAGTTTTTCGAGAGCGTCCTGCACGAGCCGCTCGCTCTCGGTGTCGAGTGCCGACGTTGCCTCGTCGAGTATGAGTATCGGCGGGTTCTTAAGTATGGCGCGCGCTATGCTCACCCGCTGCCTCTGCCCTCCCGAGAGCCTGCCGCCACGGTCGCCTATGCTGGTGCCGTAGCCGTTCTCCGAGGCCATGATGAAATCGTGCGCGTTTGCGATCTTTGCCGCCTTCACCACATCCTCGTCAGTGGCGTCGCCGACCCCGAACTTTATGTTGTTTGCAAAGGTGTCGTTGAACAGTATCGCCTCCTGGTTGACATTGCCGATGAGCTGCCGCAGGTCGTGGATGCCGAGTTGGCGCACGTTGATGCCGTCTATCAGCACCTCGCCCTCCTGCACGTCGTAGTAGCGCGGGATGAGGTCCACCAGCGTCGATTTCCCGCTGCCGCTCTGCCCCACGAGAGCCACCGTCTTGCCCTTCGGGATGACGAGGTTGATGTGGCGCAGCACCCATTTCTCACCATACCTGAACGACACGTCGCGGAACTCTATGCCATGGCAGAACCCGCTGATGTGCCTCGGGTGGCGCGCCTCCACGATGTTGTTCTCCGCCAGCAGGATCTTGTCAACGCGCTCCATCGACGCCAGTCCCTTGGGGATGTTGTAACTTGCCTTCGAGAACTCCTTGAGGGGGTTGATGATGGAGTACAGGATCACCATGTAGTATATGAACACCGGGCCCGAGAGAGCCATGTCGTTCAGCACCAGCACGCCGCCGAACCACAGCACGATAACAATCATCAGCGTGCCGAGGAACTCGCTCATCGGGTGCGCCATCGACTGGCGTATGTTCACGCGCATGATGTTGTTGCGGTACTCGGAGTTTATCTTGTCGAACCTCGCGTTCATCTTCCTCTCGGCGTTGAACGCCTTCACGATGCGCAGCGCGCCGAGCGTCTCCTCCACCTGGCTCATCGTGTCGCTCCACAGTGCCTGCGCCTTGATTGACTTCTGCTTCAGTTTCCTGCCCACGAAGCCCATGAACCAGCCGAACACCGGGACGAAGATGATGGCGAAGAGCGTAAGCTGCCACGACGTTACGACCAGCGTCACGAAGTATGCCAGTATCAGTATGGGGTTCTTGAACAGCATGTCGAGGCTCGACATTATGGAGTTCTCTATCTCCTGCACGTCGCCCGTCATGCGCGCGATGATGTCGCCCTTGCGCTCCTCGCTGAAAAATCCCAGCGGCAGCGAGTTTATCTTCTCGTACAGCAGGTTGCGTATGTCGCGCACCACACCCGTCCTTATCGGCACTATGGTTGCCGACGAGAGGAAATAGGCGCCGGTCTTCAGTGCGGTCATCAGCGCGAGGAACAGCCCTATGAGCAGCAGCGTGGTCGTCGGCCCGAGGTTGCCTATCATCTCCTGCACATAGTAGTTCATGTTGTTCATCAGCACGTCCTTCGCATCCCCGCTGCCCCATTCCATGCGTTCGAAATGCTCCACCGTCTCTTTTGTCTGGAACAGGATTTGCAGTATCGGCACGAGTGCCATGAACGAGAAGATGTTCAGCACCGCCGACAGTATGTTGAACAGCACCGTCAGCACCAAGTATTTCTTGTAGGGAGGCAGGAAACGCCTCAGCACGTGGAGGAATTCTTTCATCGAGTGTCAATATAACATTGCCGGCCAGCCTGCCACCGCGCGGCCGCCGACTGCCGGCACAAGGACAAAGCATACCTTTGCAGGCAGATTTCCTGCCCGCAAAAGTAATTAATAATTAGTTTCTTACAAAACTTTTTCAGATTTTCTTTGCTGCGATGCACTCTATCTCAACGAGCGCGCCCTTTGGTACAGACTTCACCGCGAAGGCGCTGCGCGCGGGATACGGCTCGCTGAAGAACTCGGCATACACCTCGTTCATCTCGCCGAAGTCGGCAATGTCTGAGAGCAGCACGGTGGTCTTCACCACGTCGCTGAGGCTCAGCCCGGCCTCCTTCAGTATTGCCTGTGCGTTGAGCAGCGACTGCCGCGTCTGTGCCTTTATGCCCTCGGGGAACTTGCCTGTCGCGGGGTCTATGGGCAGTTGCCCGCTTGCATACACGAAACCGTTCACTTCCACGCCCTGGCTGTACGGCCCGATGGCTGCCGGGGCATTCTTTGTGCTTATTGCTTTCATAAGTCCTGTTTTTTTATTTGTTACAGAGTTAATGCAAAATCCATTCTCCTTCGCTGCAAAGTTATGCAAAAAATCCCACACCCGCAACAATAATCCACGTTTTGTTTGGCATATTTAGGCTTGGTGCTTCCACTTATTAATCCGCATAAGACCTGCGATGGTGTTTTAAATAAATCCATAGTGAAACATTGTATGTAACAATTATAATGTGACATCATGAGACCTCTGCAAAACCTTCATTTATAGAGAAATTTCCATTTAGTTGTGTTTAG
>URLI01000064.1 GCA_900548585.1 uncultured Prevotella sp.
TGTCAGCCCTAAATTTGTATCTTACCCAAAAGTTTAGCGGACAGTAATAATAAAAAAAATTAAAAACATCATATCATGGCAAAACAATTAAAGAAATGGCAAGGATGGCTGATCTTCGGCGGATCAATGGCCATTATTTTCATTCTCGGCCTGCAGTGTTCTTCCATGCTGGAGCGCAGGGCGGAGGTGGCAAGCATCTACAACAACCGCAAGAACCCGATGACAGACTCCATAGTATCGCAGAACGAGAAGTTTGCCGAGGATTTCCCGCGTGAGTATCAGACATGGTCGATGACAGAAGACACCACATTCAAGAGCATGTACAACAGCTCCAACAACGAGGATGCGCTGGCTGCACACCCGGAGATGTGCGTGATTTGGGCTGGCTATGCCTTCTCGCGCGAGTACAACACTCCACGCGGGCACCGTCATTCGATTGAGGACGTGCGCAACATACTACGCACCGGGAACCCGGGAATAGACGGCGAGGGAGACATGCAGCCAGGCACGTGCTGGACCTGCAAGGGACCGGACGTACCGAGGCTGATGGCAGAGAAGGGCATCGGCGCACTTTATGCGGCGAAATGGAGTGACTGGGGCGACCAGATGATGAACACCGTTGGCTGCAGCGACTGCCATGACGCACGCAACATGAACCTGCGGCCGGCACGCCCCGCGCTGTACGAGGCATGGCAGAGTTTCGGCAAGGATGCACGCAAGGCCACACTACAGGAACGCCGGAGCCTGGTGTGCGCACAGTGCCACACCGAATATTACTTTGACAAGGAGAACGGCAACTACCTGAAATTCCCGCAAGCAAAGGGACTTACGTGCGAGGCTGCCGAGGAATACTATGACAGCATTGGCTTCTATGACTGGATCCATCCTCTGTCGAGGGCAAAGATACTGAAAGCGCAGCACCCCGGCTACGAACTCTACCTGCAGGGAATACACGGACAGCGCGGTGTGAGTTGCGCCGACTGCCACATGCCTTACATGGCCGATGGAGGCGTGAAATTCACAGACCACCACATACAGAGCCCACTGGCAAAAATAGACCGCACGTGCCAGACCTGCCACCGGCAGGATGCGGAGACGCTGCGGCAGAACGTGTATGAACGGCAGAAGAAGGTTGCCGACTTCCGCGTGAAGGTGGAGCGCGAACTGGCATACGCGCACATTGAGGCGAAGTTCGCATGGGACAAGGGCGCGACGGAGCCTGAAATGCAGAAGGCATTGAGCGACATACGCAAGAGCCAGTGGCGATGGGACTATGCCGTGGCAGGCCACGGTTCGTCATTCCACGCGCCGCAGGAGGTGATGCGGCTGCTGGCCGAGGCAATGGAATATGCCAAGGACGCGCGGCTGCAGGTGGCACGCGTAGTGGCAAGGCACGGATATACAGGCGAAATCCCCCTGCCGGACATCTCGACAAAGGAGAAGGCACAGACATATATCGGTCTTGACATGAAGACATACAGGGCAAAGAAACAGAGATTCCTTGACACCGTCGTGCCAAAATGGATTGAGACGGCAAGGAAGAACAAGCGTTTCGTGTCAAAGCCTATCTGATTGGATATGTGGAACAAGCCTTGGAAACTAAAAGAGGGGTTCGTCATCGGAATGGGACTGATTGCCGTCGGCGGACTCCTGCAAATCAGTGTCGGGCCGGTGCGGTGGGCTGTCTTCGCCTACCCTGACAACATCATCGCGCTGTGCGTCTACATCCTGCTGGCCGGAACGGCATACGCCTTGCACAGGAAAGTGTATGCCGTCAATTTCATCATGTCATGGCGTTCGGCTGTGCCGGCACTGCTTTATGCCACACTGCTCACAGCCATCATGGGAATAACGCGGCAAGTCCCTGCGGATGCCGGGCCGGCCGATCCCTTGGGACTGACAAAGATGCTGTCGTTCTGGCCGTTCGTGATGATATATGTGTGGCTGTCATTCACCGTCGCGCTGGTTGGAATGCGCCAGGGCGCACATTTCCGGTGGGGCCAACTGCCTTCAGCCGCAAGCCACGCGGGGCTGTTTGTAGTAATGGTGGCAGGAACTCTGGGGGCGGCAGACATGCAACGCCTGAAGATGTTCTGCGAAAAGGGACAGCCGGAATGGCGCGCACTCGACGACAGAAACAACGTTCACGAACTTCCGGTAGCCATCATTCTCAACGATTTCATACTCGATGAATACCCCGCCAGGCTGCTCGTGATAGACAACAAGACGCAAATGGCCGTCAAGGAGGATGGCAAACCGGTGTCACTCGTTCTCGACAGCGGCTTCAAAGGAGGACAGGCCGGCGAATGGTTTGTCAGCATCGGGAAAAAGAAGAACGACGACGAATACTACATTAAGGCTGACTGGAAGCCAGCCGGCATGGGGTCCGCAGTGCCAGAGAACAAGCACGCGGAGGGATGGGTGAGCGCGGGCAATGCCATGATGCCGCCACGCATGATTGCCTTGGACAGGCAACACTCTCTCGTCATGCCGCAACGCGAGCCGAAACGCTTTGCATCCGACGTGCAGGTGCTGACGAAAAGCGGCGGCAACGCCCTGGCTACTATCGAGGTGAACAGGCCTTACGAGGCTGAAGGGTGGAAAATATACCAGTACGGCTACGATGAGCAGATGGGCAAGTGGAGTAACTACAGCGTGCTGGAGTTCGTCACAGACCCGTGGCTGCCAGTGGTTTACTGCGGCTTCGCACTGTTGCTGCTCGGGGCGTTGGGGATGTTCTTCACGGCAGGCAGGAGCAAAGGCCACTGACAGCCTGACCACCGTGCAGGACGACGCAGTGACCGGCATACATTACCATGCAGCGCAGGCAAAACGTATTGACAAGCACAATTTAAAGTATTGAACAATGATTTGGAACCACTTCATATATTTCGCAGCCGCCGCCATCGCCCTGTGGGTACTCGGCGCAGCGGCAGGCTGGAAGGGAAAGACACGCACCGCCTTTGCTGCCACCGCAGCAGGCCTCGCCGTATTCCTTGCATACATCGTCATAATGTGGGCGGCACTCGAACGACCACCGCTGCGGACGATGGGCGAGACACGGCTGTGGTATTCGTTTTTCCTGCCGCTGGCAGGGCTGATGGTGTTCAGCCGGTGGCATTACCGCTGGATCCTATCGTTCAGCACATTGATGTCCGCAGTATTCGTAGGCATCAATCTTTTCAAGCCCGAAATTCACTCCAAGACACTCATGCCGGCACTGCAAAGTGCATGGTTCGCACCACACGTCATTGTATATATGATTTCATACGCACTGTTGGGCGCCGCCGCGCTCATCGCCGCTTACCAACTATACACGCGCAGGGAGACGGCTGCGGATGCCTCTGCCGGCAACCTCGTGTATGTCGGACTGGCATTCATGACTATCGGAATGGTAATGGGCGCACTGTGGGCAAAGGAGGCCTGGGGACACTACTGGGCATGGGACCCGAAGGAAACGTGGGCAGCGGTGACGTGGTTTTCCTACCTTGCATACATTCATCTCACGCAGCACGACAAATCACGCCGCAAACTGGCAAACTGGATGCTCATCATCTCATTCCTGCTGTTGCAGATGTGCTGGTGGGGAATAAACTACCTGCCATCGGCACAGGGAACAAGCGTGCATACATACAGTATGCAGTAGCCAACACCCACACGGTAGGCACACAGCGTTACACCTAACGGATAAAATTATCTTTGATGACGATGGTGCTTGCGGACTTAAAGGGCGTAAGTCCCTACACGTGCAAGTCCATGCGTCTTGTCATTGAATACATGCCAATTTCCACACAGCCCCATGCAAGCAAAGACAAGCACGCCAGCGCAATATCCTTAGTTTGGGAAAATCCCTTTCCAGAAATGCAAGGTGCATATCCATACAGGCGTATATGCCGGTGATTTGTGCATAAACACCGCAGTCCGACAAACAGAACTTCGTGCATATACGCGGGTGAATAATTGTTAATTTCGTTAATTGACAGGCTCGCCAGGGTGCAGGATTTCTTGATAAACCAGAGACGTAGTTTGTAATTATTTGCGAATTTTACGTTAACAGAACCTCATTTTTCGCCCCACTTCCGTGCGTTTTGTACCGAATCGCACCCCAGTTTGTGCCAAACAACGATGCGTTTTGTACCAAACAAGACTGCGTTTTGTACCAAACCGCAGGGTGATTAGGCACAAAACGCAGTACGGATTTTGTCAATACGTTTCAAAATCCTCACTTTCAGCAACTTGCAAAACGCGCTGAAAAGCGCATATTCCGTCGCGAGAAATATTTTCTTCAGAATGTGGCCGTTTTCCGTGTTAAAATTCCTTTGAGTTTTTGTTAAACCCAAATCGGTCAATAGAGCCCGGACTGATTGTAGTCGGTTGCCCAGGCAGGTTGGTTGTTGTTTTTTTGCAGGCGCAGCGGGCTGCGTCAAGAAAAAACGACGGGCAAGATGCCGGCAAGCGGCTGCAAGCAGACGGGGAACAGGTTGCCAAGATGAAATAGGAAAATCTGTGTTGTAATGACCGATTTGGGTTAAACCCAAATCTGTCAATACATAATTTATTCATGAACCTTTGCCCAGCCCTTACAGCATACGGCCTCTTTGTTACTCAACCATTTGTGAATTTGAGTCTTGCTGACACCGATTCTTGAGGAAATCGCACGATACACGTAAGCCCTTGACGACGCGATTTCAATGCCTGCCCGAATTTCTAATCTTTTAATGTTAACCTCACATGTTTTTGTTTTTATGAGTCTACTTTTTTCAGGCTAATACAATCATCGGATTTCACTTCAAAAAAAGCAAGATTCTATCCATTGGGATGCCGAAATTGAAATTATCACTTCCCTTGGCTTTCGCAAAATTGACGGCCACAACCCGCCCGTGCTCATTGACCACCGGCGCACCGCTTGAGCCTTGCATTGTGGGAATACTGTACATAACCTTTTTATCGTCAGGCGTTTGCGTAACAGTCCCACTTGTCAGTTGCGCACTAATTCCATGTGTGGTGTTGGCAAGAAACACTCCCTGATTATAGCCTATCATATACAACTTTTGGTCTATGGTTAGTTTTCCATCCTCCCGCGCAGTTTCCTCTTCAATTTTAAATATGTACTTGCCTTCTGGGGTTTTCCCGCTTTCCAGGCACAGCAAGGCCAAGTCGGTTCCCTCGTCAGCCGACTGCCTCAACAGTTTGCATGGATTTTTCATCAAATCGCTCCATTCTGCCACCATGTCCTTATCATATGCCACACCGAATTTGGAATGTAATTTTATCGTGAAGTTTTCAGAAAGCAGGTTATTTCGCAAATTCTGCTTGTATTCCTCCGCCTTCTGGTATTCCTCCCTCAGTTGACTTATCTGTTCTTTCAGTGAATTTATCTCGTTATTACTCATGGAAGTGTAAACATTACCATATTCGTCTTCGTAGAGACTATTGTCTGCAATGTTTTGCAATTCAGAATATTTTTCATCCATATTTTCTTGCAGTTGCTCGATAATGAAAGCATAATATTCCATTATGGCATTCATATTTTGCCGCACGGTTGCTTTATCCACTTCGGGTGCCACGACATGCCTGTTGGTCAGTATATTCCCGTTTTCATCAATAAAGAAACCTGTCCCATTCAGCCTGTTTGGTTTTTTCTCTATCTCATCAAGTTCGCCTGTCAAGCCCACGAATTTTCCATTATCCAATCCTTCAAAGTAAATGCTCTCGCCATTTGGCAAGACAATCTCATAATAAAACTCATTGCATACCAAGACAACTCCCGACTTTTGAGTCTCATATATTTCTTCTGGCGACTTCGGTTTATCGCACGATACCAACAACAGGATGCAGAGCATCACACTTAGCCTGAAAATACACTTCATCACATTGAATTTTTACAGTCCCTTAATTACGCAACACTATTATGAACTAAACTTTTTAAGTACCTGAGCAACAAAAAGTTCTTGAACAAGTCAAGCGGCAGA
>URLI01000065.1 GCA_900548585.1 uncultured Prevotella sp.
CAACAGCCAATCTGCTTGGGCAACCAACTACAATCAGTTCGGGCTCTAATGACCGCATTTGGGATTATGCCATCAAAGTCTGAAACTGATGGGAAGTGTGAATTTCACGTCAGCGGGTTTGCCGTCAACAATCCCAGGATTCCACTTCGGCATGGACTTGACGACGCGCAATGCCTCGGCGTCAAGTTCTGGAGAAACCCCCTCGACAACTTCCGGCGAGGTTACATTGCCGTCTTTGTCTACCGTGAACCGCACAATCACCCGGCCTTTCACCTTGTTTTTCACGGCAGCCTCCGGGTATTCCATGTTATGCGAGAGGAATTTAAAAAGTTCCTCATCGCCACCGGGAAACGACGGCATGGCTTCTAGCTTCGCGAAACAAATCCCCAAAACGCTGTCGCGGCGTTCCGGCGCAGCAACTCCCATGCCGGCCTTGTCCTTGCCGGAGGCGCTTGCCAAAGTCTGTTGCGTTGCGGGCGCGGCATTTTTCACAGCCACCATCCCAACGACCCTGCCGCTCTCTTTCTCAACATTGTCTGTCACTTGCTCCACCTTAGGGTTGGCGAACGCTGCAATCGCCACTGCGGCGATGGGCAGCACGGCGAGAGCCTTGGCGCGCTGCCACGGGTTTGTTCTTGTTCTTTTCATCATGGTAATACGTTTTTTTAATGAGTTATGATTTAGGTTGTTTGCCAGGGAGAACAGGTGCTCTCCCACGGATTTTCTTATAAGCAGCATCTGGTAGTGCTTGGCGTCCACGCCGTTTCTCAGCACCGCCTCGTCGGCCTCGTACTCATGCACGTTCTGCAACTCCTGTTTCAGAAGCCACGCCGCAGGGTTGAACCACATAAAGATTATGGAAATGTTGCAGAACAGCACGTCCCAGGAATGACCGAGCCGCACATGCTCCATCTCGTGGGTTATTATCTCGCGGCGGTTCACGGCGTAGTCCTCCGCGCCGATTACAATATTGCCGAACCATGAGAACGGCGCGATGTCTCCATCAACGGCAATCACACGCGCCTTTGCAGTCTCGCAAACGACCCTGCCGCTCCTTGTCTTGCTCCTAAGCCTGGCGATGGCCACCACCTCCCTGACAAGCATAAGCAAGACACCTGTGGAATAAACGACAAATGCCCACTGCACTGGCGACAGCCCTGCCTCGCCGCCGTCTGGCACGGCGCTCACATAAACGGCCCGCTCGATGACAACCAGTCCGCGTGCAAGTGAGTTCTCCGTGCCGGAACTCACATTGACGAGCGGCAACAGCATCGACAGTATGAATGCCGTGAGAATCGCGGCACGGTTGAACCGGTGGAACGTTTCCCTGCTCAACAGCATCTTGTAGGCGAAATAAAATGCTATCATGCACAGGCTCGCCTTCATGGAATATATAAACAATGATGCCATATTGACCGTCCTTTATCCGTTTTCAACCAGTTGTATCAGTTCCTTCAGTTCGTCAACGCTGATTTTGTCGTCCTTGACGAGTGTGTTTACCACGTTGAGGTAGTTTTTCCCGAAGTACTTGTCAACCACGTTCTTCAGCGTGCCTTTGCTGTATTCCGCCTTTGTCACCTTGGCAAAATACACATAGCTGCGAGCCGTTATGGCGCGGTGTCCCACGAAGCCCTTCTCCTCGAGAATCTTCACAAGCGTGCCGAGGGTGTTGACATGCGGGCGCGGCTCGTCATACAGCATCTGCAACTCGGACACCCTCATCGTCCCCTTGTCCCAGAAGAAGTTCATCATCTCCTCTTCCCTTTTCGTAAGTGATTTCATATTGCTGTGTTTATGGATTTGTCTTTCAACGCCACAAAGTAACTAAAAAATATAGTTACTCAACTAAGAAAGTTAGTTAAAAATTGATACGGGGGCGGTTATTTAACTAAAATAATTAGTTATGTGGTTGTTGTTAACAGTACAGGTTGGATTTCATCCTTCGTTTTCTCGCCATGGCATAACTCGAGCAAGCTCGGTTCTGATCATTTGGCTTAACGAAAACGTTGGTTATTTCCGCAGTTCTATCCTGAATGTGGTGCCTTTGCCCACCTCGCTGCTCAGTACATAGATCTTGCCCCGGTGATACTCCTCCACGATGCGCTTTGCCAGCGACAGGCCGAGGCCCCATCCGCGTTTTTTTGTCGTGAAGCCCGGTTTGAACACGTTCTTTATGTTCTTCCGCGATATGCCCTTGCCCGTGTCGCTCACCTCTATAATCACCTTGTCGGTGAACTCCTCCATGAAAAGCGTTATAGTGCCTGCCCCTCCCATTGCATCGACGGCGTTCTTGCACAGGTTTTCCACGACCCACTCGAACAGCGAGGCGTTTATCTTCACGATTATGTCCTGGTCGGGGAAGCGTGTTGTCATCCTCACCTTGTTGGATGTGCGCCGGTCCATGTATTCCACGACGTGCCTCATTACCTCGATTAGGCTCGACGGCACGGCCTCCGGTAGCGAGCCGATCTTTGAGAAGCGCTCCGCAATCAGCTGCAGCCGCTTCACGTCCTTGTCCATCTCGGGTATCAGCGTGTCCTCCGGGTAGGTCTCCCTCAGTATCTCCGTCCACGCCATGAGGCTGCTTATCGGTGTCCCCAGCTGGTGGGCAGTCTCCTTGCTCAGCCCCACCCACACCTTGTTCTGCTCCGCCTTCTTTGACGTGAGCAGAGCGAAGATGGCAATGACGACAAAAAGCACCACGAGCCCGAGCACCCAGAACGGATACACGTTGAGCCGGCGCAGCATGATGCTTTCGTCGTAACACACATCTATGTAGTCGCTGTCTGCTTCCTCGTCGATGTTGATGCGTATGCTGCGTCCGGCATCCTTCATCATGCGTCCCTGCCGGGTGGCATCGTCAAGGCTGTCGTCGTATGTCTTGCCGTCAACCTCAAGATTTCTGAATGTCTGTGCTTTTCCTCCGTTGTCAAGTACCACAACGGGAATTGTGTTGTTCTCGTCAATCACCTTCAGGACCAAGTTCATGTCGGTGTTCTCGTCGGCCTTGTTCAGCGCGCGCATCGCCTCTGCCCAAACCTCCATCTTGTTTCTCTCTTCCGATGCCAGGTCGCGGACAAGGTAGCGCGCGACAAGCAAACTGACAACCGCTATTATTATAGCGGCGGCGACGAGAATAATCTTGACCTGTCGGATTCTGTCAGTCAGTTGCATACAATAGAAACGTTCCGTGTGGCAATATATTGTACGCGGGCAAGTTGAAATAGAAGTGAGCGCGGCTCCGCGTGTCAACCTATGTCAACCACCGTTATGCCCGCTCCTCCGAACTGCACGTTCTCGTCGTGGAACTTCTCCACGTTGGGCACAGTGCCGAGGTACTGCCTCACGAGTTGCCGCAGCGCGCCAGTGCCAGTGCCATGGAGGATTCGCACGCGCGGCATCCCGATGAGTATGGCATCATCGATGAAGTGCGTCACCACGTCGAGTGCCTCGTCGGCGCGCAGCCCGCGTATGTCGAGGTCCTGACGGAACGTTGAGCGGTGTCTGTCTATAGTCTCGCGCGTGCTGCGGTTGACGACGGCGAACTGTGGCTGCGGCGCGCTTTCTTTCTTCAGGGCTGACGCCGCCACCTTTTCCAATTTGCCAACGCTGATCTTGCTGCTCATGCCGCCCATCACAACCGTGGCGCTCTTGCCTGACAACTGCGTCACTTTCCCTATGCTGCCCAGAGCCTTCACTCTCACGGTGTCGCCGACAGCCAGTGCTTCTGCCGGCTGCTGCGTGGCGGCTGCATTTCCGTCCGTGGCGGCGTTTGCCTGCAGCGGGCCGTTGGCAGGCGCGCTTCCGCCTCCCTCCACTTTCCTGCGGGCATTCTCCGCCTTCCTCTTCGCTTTCCTTTCCCTCCTCGCGATGATTTGCCTCATCTTGCGTTCGATCATCTCGTCGTTGGCGGTGGTGTCTATCTCGCTCACCTCGTCGCGGTACTCCTGCAGTTCCTCGCGTGCGCGTTTCGTCGCCTCACGCTCGGCCTGCGCCTCCTTTATCTCCCTTATAGTGTTCTCGATCCGGCGGTTGGCATCCTTCAGCAGTTCCTCGGCCTGCAGCCGTGCGCGCCGCAAAATTTCCTTTCGCTCGCTGTTCACCTCCTGCAGTTCCTCCTCATATCGCGCTATTGTCTGCTGCATCTGTTTCTCGTGCTGGTGGATGTTCTGCCGCTTGCCTTCCCAGTACCGCTTGTCGCGCACGATGTCTTGCAGGTATTTGTCACTCTGTATGTAGTCGGAGCCGACAATCTCCTCCGCGTGCGCTATCACCTCCTCGGGCAGTCCCGTCTTGCGTGCGATCTCAATGGCGAACGACGAGCCCGGCTGCCCCGTCTGCAACTGGAACAGCGGGCGCATCTCGTTGCGGTCGTAGAGCATCGCCCCGTTTGTGACCCCCCGGTGACTGTCGGCGAAGAGTTTCAGGTTCTGGTAGTGGGTGGTTATCACGCCCCACGCCTTCTTCTTGCAGAACTGCAGCAGCACGCTCTCCGCTATCGCCCCGCCTATCTGTGGCTCCGTCCCCGTTCCGAACTCATCGATAAGGATCAGCGTGCGCTCGTTGGCGGCGCGCATCATGTACTTCATGTTCATCAGGTGGCTCGAGTATGTGCTGAGGTCGTTCTCGATGCTCTGCTCGTCACCGATGTCGATGAGTATGTTCTCGAACACGCCGGCCTTGCTGCGCTCTGACACAGGTATCGACAATCCGCACTGCAGCATGTACTGCAGCAGTCCGGTGGTCTTCAGACATACCGACTTGCCGCCGGCGTTGGGGCCGGAAATAAGCAGTATGCGTTTCTCCTGCGTCAGCATTATGTCGAGCGGCACAACGCTTTTCTCCTGCTTTGCAAGCGACTTCTGCAGTATGGGGTGTATGGCGCGTATGAAATCCAACGCTGGCAAAGGGCCGACTTCCGGCTCAACAGCCAGCGTGTCCTCTGCAAAAAGAGCCTTGGCGCGTATGAAGTCTATATGTGCGAGCAGACGGTATGATGCCATTATCGGCCTGACGTGCGGCCTGACCTCGGCGGCGAACTCTGTCAGTATGCGCGTTATCTCGCGGCGTTCCTCAGCCTGCAGCTCGCGTATTCGGTTGTTTGCCTCCACCACCTCAGTAGGCTCCACGAACACCGTCTTGCCAGATGCGGACTCATCGTGTACTATTCCGCTTATCTTTCGTTTCATCGCCGGCGCCACGGGTATCACGAGCCTGCCGTCACGCAGCGTCGGTGCGACATCCTTCTCGACGAGCCCTTCTGTCTGTGCCTGTCTCAGGATGTTGTTCAGCGAGCGCGATATGCTTCCCTCAGTACGAGCCAGATCACTGCGTATCTGTGCAAGTTGCGGAGAGGCGTTGTCGCGTATGTGCCCGTATTTGTCGAGTATGCCATCAATACGCTGCACCAGCTGCGGGAAAGTCTCAATGCCGTCGGTGAGCAGTTTCAGTGTAGGATATGGAAAATCCTTAACCTCACCTGCCCCGTTCTCACCAGTCCTCCGCAGGAATTTCACAATCATGCAGATGGTGTTGAGCGAGCGTTTCAAATCAAACAACTCGTCTTCCTCAAGGTGCGTACCCCCGAGCCGCAAGCGCGCCACCTGCTGCCTCATGTCAAAGAAATACTGCAGCGGGAAAACCTCTGTTTCCTGCTGCAGCCTCCTGAACTCCCTCACACGTTGCAGTCGTTGGCTGATAACCTCATGGTCGTATGAGAAAGTCATGATGTCAACCTGTTCCTTGCCAAGTTGACTTATGCAGTGTCCCTTCAGCAATGTCCTTATCTCGCTGAAGCCAATCTTCCTTTCAAAGGTGTTAGGGTAAATCATGCCACAAAGGTACTATTTTTAGGCAGTTGTTCAAAATTAATAAATAAAAAAAATATTACTGTCCGCTAAACATAGAAATCCTCATTCCAACTCATTGAGACACAACAG
>URLI01000066.1 GCA_900548585.1 uncultured Prevotella sp.
CATATATGTAATAAAAGGAAAGAAAATTGCAAAATAACGGAAAGATGAAAACAGATAACATAAACAGCAAGGCATCAACTATTGGCAAACACGCTTACATCAAGCCAAATGCCAACATCATCAGGATTGGCACAAACTATGGCTTTATGGGAAAGGACAGAATTAGCATAGCCATAGACCCCGATCACCCAGCCACAGGCGACGGCAACGCCAAGCAATTCGACGACGAAGAAGACATGTGGGGCGACGACGGCCAGTAAGGAGATTTTTGCGTCCTTGAACAAAAAAGTGAAGGCGGCTTCACGGTGGCGTATCACCGTGGAGCCGCCTTCGTGGCTATACGCCCGCGAGCGGCATGGTCGCCGCGCGCAGCCACCCGAGGTCGTCGCCGGAGAGGTGCGGCGACAGGCGGTCACGCACCGTTGCGTGGTAGCGGTTGAGCCACCGCAGCTCGTCGTCAGTGAGCATCGCCACGTCTATCGGCGCAGTGTCTATCGGGCAAAGCGTGAGCGTCTCGAAGCACAGGAAACTGCCGAACGGTGTCACCTTGTACGGCATGGCGACCATCATGTTCTCTATGCGCACGCCGAAACGCCCCTCGACGTATATCCCCGGCTCGTTGGTGATCGTCATCCCGGCACGGAACGGCGCCGGGCGGTACTCCATGCGTATCTGCTGCGGGCCCTCATGCACGCACAGGTAAGAGCCCACGCCGTGCCCCGTGCCATGCAGGAAGTTCATCCCCTCTGCCCACATGTCCTTCCGCGCCAGTGCGTCGAGCTGCGTGCCGCTCGCCCCCTCGGGGAAGCACAGCATCGCCAGCTGTATGTGTCCTTTCAGCACGAGTGTGTAGACGCGGCGCTCCTCGTCGCTCACCGGGCCGAGGGCCACCGTGCGCGTTATGTCGGTTGTGCCGTCCTCGTAGTGCGCCCCGCTGTCGAGCAGCAGCAGCCCCTCCGGCCTCAGCGCGGCGTCGGTCTGCGGCGTCGCCTCGTAGTGCACTATCGCGCCGTGTGCGCCGTAGCCGGCGATGGTGTCGAACGATATTCCCCGGAACTCCCGCCACTCGGCGCGCAGCGACTCGAGCCGCGCCGTGACGCTCATCTCCGTCTGCCCCCCGGCCTCCACGGCCGGCCGCAGCCACCGCAGGAACCTCACCATAGCCACCCCGTCGCGTATCATCGACCGGCGGAAGCCCTCGATCTCCGCCTCGCTCTTTACTGCCTTCAGGAAAGGGATTGGCGACGGCCGCCGCACTATCCCGCGCCCCACCTTTACGTACAGGGCATGGTTGACCTCGGCGGGGTCCAGGAGGATGTTGTGCTCGAAATAGTCCTTCAGTCCCTGCGCCACCTCGTCATATCCGGCAACGCGCACGCCCTCTGCCCGGAGATACTCCTCCACCTCCTCCGTCATTTTCCGCCTGTCGACGAAGAGCGTCGCCTTCTCTGTGTCTATGAGCAGGTAGGAGACGAACACGGGGTTGCAGTGAACGTCGCCGCCGCGCAGGTTCAGCGTCCACGCGATGTCGTCGAGTGCAGCCGCGAGCATACCGTCGGCATGCTCACGCCGCAGCGCGCGCCTTATCTCCTCAATCTTCTCCCGCGCGCCCTTGCCGGCAAACTCCGCCGGCTGTATCCTCACCGGTGCCGTTGGTATCGCCGGGCGGTCAGCCCATATCGTGCTCAGCGGGTCGAGGTTGGTGCGCAGCGTCATCCCGCCTTCACTCCGCAGCTCGTCGGTGAGCTGCTCCACCACAGACTGCGGCACCACCATGCCGTCGACGCCCACCTCGGTGGAGCGCCGCGCAGCCTGCCCGGTGAGCTGCTCCCCAAGCCACTGCGGTATCGTCGGCGTGCCAGCCACGCGTTCCTTCATCAGCACGAACTCCGTGCCGCGCAGCTGTTCCGCCGCCGCGATGAAATATCGGCTGTCCGTCCACAGCGCCGCCGCGTCCATAGTCACCACCGCCGTGCCTGCCGACCCGTCGAAGCCGCTTATCCACTCGCGCCCCTTCCAGTGGTCTGCCACATACTCGCTGTTGTGCGGGTCTGTGCCCGGGAAGATGAAAGCGCCCAGTCCCTCGCGCCGCATCACCTCGCGCAGCGCGTCGATTCTCTCGTTTATTGCCTGTTTCATATTCTATCCTATTTTACCTGTGTCCAACTCCTGCTGCAAATATGAGAATACATATCTCGCGCTCTTATAATACAAAGACACGAAAAAAACATCAATTTGAATGCCACAAGACCTCATGGGATTCTGTATGCCTGAGGATATACACGCTGTTCAAACACAAAGCCTTCCATAAGAGACTGGTGCATTGTTATATTGCTGACATTCTGAACAGGCTTTTGAAAGATGCCCATACTTATTGTTGCTGCATTACGAGCACCTCCATCGGGCAACCTGTACGAGAACAAAGCCGTCTTATGCTTGTACTTCGGCAACAAGCCCTTTGCATGATTAAGTTTATCGATAGTCTCCGGCAACTGGTAATCCCTTGCATATTCCATTTTTCCAATACGGGGTATGCCGGTGGTTGGCTGCACGAAGCCATGCAGGTATTCGCTCTTCGTCATGGTAAGTTCATTCAGAATCAAAAAATCAAAACCATCCGCAGACGACAACACGAAGTCACACCTCCCTCCTTCACAAGCCTTGCCTTTCCTGAAATCATTGATATATTTCTCGAAGTCAATTATCTCGACTCTCTTTTCATCATGGTTTTCAAATACAGACACCCCGCCGCCAGTCTTTTGAATGATCCCCGTTCCTTTGTCCTTTATTTCGAAATTCTTCGCGCTTGTGTACTCAACGCGCAACGGAAACTTCAGCGGAACAGCCTTTCCGAAATGTTTGGGATAGTCAACACTAAGATATTTGTATATTTCAGAAGCCATGATCTGCTATTTTATATTAACATAATCATTGTAGATTTCAGCCATCGGGTCAGATAGGTCTATCGTGTTTATCACCGTCTCTCCGCTGTTGTTGTCCGTTGCCATAAGAGAGTGTATTGTTCCGCCTCCGACACTATATACTGCGACCTCATCCTCTGTGATGAAAGTAAATTTTCCACGAGCCTCCTCACTGTAGCTCGCCCTCAGGAAAACATTCAACTGGTTGACAATATACGGGCTGTGTGTAGCTATCATCACACCCAAAGTCCTGTCGTCCGCCTTGTCATGGAATGCCTGCCTCAACATCATGTCCAGCAATGTACGTTGCGAGTTTGGGTCCAGGCTCAATTCCGGTTCCTCTATGTGTATGTGAACATAATTGTCGATTTCATTCCGCTCAATGCCAGGCTTGTAGTCTGACAAGCGGTCTTGTTCGAACAAGTATGTCAATACAGAACGCTGGAAAGCATCCTTGAAAGAGAAATCATTTGAAAAATAATGCAGTATCAGCAACAAGGGAACTGCCGTTTGAATGCCCGAGGACGCATGACGAAGTTCAAAAGAGGCAGTCGCATTTTCCCCAACATCTTCCATAACGTATCGTTTCCCGTTCTTTGTGCTCATAATTTTCATCCTCATGCTCATAAAATCCAGGTCGAGCACCTTGGAATATTCCGACGCATCATTGAAGTCTTTGAATGTCTCGTGGAAATAGAAACCGAGTTTCGCGCCTTTGTTAGAAGAAACTTTTGATGCCCACGTGGGTATCATACTTCTTGTTTCTGCAATAAACGACTCTTTGAAAAACGTCAAATCTTTGTTTGGAACAAGGATATTGGCGTACAGTTTTTTGCCAGAATAACTTATTTTATATTCATTGCCGTCAGCCGTTCTGACCGTGTACTCGATCTCAGAACTGGCACTTACCATTTTTTCCAATCCGTCATTAAGCAACGAATCGAAGCGGATACGGAAAGGTGATTTGTTGATATTAGAGTTCTTGAGATAAGACCGGATGTTTACCATCTTATAAATATACCTCATCAGCACCACAATTTTCATTATGGTGCTCTTGCCACTTGCCGAACTGCCGATAAAGACAGTAAATGGTTTAATATCTTCTATTGTCAATTCTTTTATCGGTCCGACATCCTTTATACGTATGGACTCTCTGATTCTCATATCCATGTTTTTATTGCGATACCAGCCACAAAGATAATATATATATTTGTTATTTCCGCATTTTTTTATAAAATCTTTGACTCCATACAACAAGAAAAGCAAATCTATAGTGTGAACTGGCAGTTACGTTATTTGTCGAGGGGTATGCAATTTGTACAAGTCCGGTCTTCCTCATATCATTTTATGGCTGGCTGTTCTTTATAATGTCATCAAACGTCATGCAAATTCGGCGATTTTGGTAAGCAAATACGGCGAATTTGATCAGTAAATTCGGCGAAATTGGTCAGTAAATTCGGCGAATTTACTTTTCATTATGCCGCGAAACGCGAACTGGATGAGGGCAAAACAGACTGCAACAAGTGACATAACGGAATTGAAATGAACTGCGGGGCGGCGACAATACAACACCATGACGGCGCAAGACAACCATGGGCATGAAGCACGTATGGGACAATGCTGTGGCAACTTTTAGAAAATATAACACTTTTATTGCGCGTGGAAAGATGCTTTCACGTTTTTTTTTGCTAACTTTGCAGGCAAAGAAGAATTTTCTAACAAACAAAATAACAAAAGAATGGCATTTTTAACAAACGAGAAACTAACAATCGTCGGCGCTGCCGGCATGATTGGCTCAAACATGGTGCAGACCGCGCTTATGATGGGTCTGACAAACGACATTTGCCTCTATGACGTGTTCTCGCCCGAAGGCGTGGCAGAGGAGATGCGCCAGAGCGGCTTCGGCAACGTGAAAATCACCGCAACCACAAAGGCGGAGGAGGCTTTCCGGAACGCCAAGTACATCATCTCATCAGGAGGCGCACCGCGCAAGGCAGGGATGACGCGCGAGGACCTGCTGGCAGGCAACTGCAAGATCGCAGAGGAACTGGGCAAGAACATCAAGAAATACTGCCCCGACGTGAAGCATGTCGTTATCATCTTCAACCCGGCAGACCTCACAGGTCTCGTGACGCTGCTATACTCGGGACTGAAACCGGGCCAGGTGACGACACTCGCCGGACTTGACACCACGCGCCTGCAAAGCGCGCTCGCAAAGAAATTCAACGTGATGCAGGACGAGATAACGGGCTGCGCGACATACGGCGGACACGGCGAGCAGATGGCAGTGTTCGGAAGCCATGTTGAAGTGGCAGGGCGCAAGCTGACCGACATCATCGGCACCGACGAGTTCCCGGAGGCTGAGTGGGAGCAGATGAAGAAGGACGTGACGAAGGGTGGCGCGAAGATCATCGAGCTGCGCGGACGCAGCTCCTTCCAGAGCCCGGCTTATCTCTCAGTAGAGATGATACGCGCGGTGATGGGCGGCGAGCCGTTCCGTTTCCCCGTTGGCACATACGTCAAGACAGACAAGTACGACCACATTATGATGGCAATGAAGACCACCATGACGGCCGAGGGCGCAAAGTTTGAAGTGCCGCAGGGCACCGCAGGAGAGAACGCGAAACTCGATGCAAGCTACGAGCACCTGTGCAAGATGCGCGACGAGCTCGTCACGCTGAACATCGTGCCGCCGGTGAACGAGTGGAGCAAGATAAACCCGAACCTGTAACACAGAAAGGGAACAGAAAACAATCGGCTGGGATTTTGGGAACCTGATGACGGTTTCCCAAATCCCAGCCGTTTTTTTACACTTGCCGCGCCCACAGGCAATGGTCATGTATTGACGAAACGGAAAGAATCGTAAGCATCCAATATTAGCCGTCTTTCATAATAACAAACAACCCTTATATGTCT
>URLI01000067.1 GCA_900548585.1 uncultured Prevotella sp.
ACAACTCAATGCCATCAGCACCATCCTATCATTGTAGGATGGGAGGTGGCGTATGACTATTGCTGAATAGTTACGCGGAGGATTCAAGGACGCAAGCACATTCGCACTTTCATGAAAAAGCATTGCTTTGACGCCGTCATTCGGGATTATCGGCGGGAACGGAGGAAGAACAGGAATTTTCCGGGCAAAAGAGATGGGCTCACAAACTTCATCCGTGATTTTGTGCCAATGACTGGCAATCAAAACCATAACCGGAAATGGCTGCATGAACGCAGCAGGCATCCAGGAAGTCAAATGTCTGGAAACGAAGAACCACGAAATGGAAGGTTGCATAAACCTGCCGGTCATCTTCGTGGCAGTTCCTGCTATTTACGCATGCGCTGTCTTCAATATACAAGATGGCGGGGCGACGCGAAGCGCAGAAACTGACAGATGAAAAATAAGTGTGGGAAAGAGGAGAAGGCGATGCGTGTCCGCGACCCCGCGACGCATCACCAAGACTGTGTGACGAACACAATCGGGACGGTGGCTGAAAGGTGTGCGTTTTGTGCCTTGTCGCAGTGCAAATACGGCGAGTTTGCCTGGCAAGTACGGCGAGTTTGCCTGGCAAATACGGCGAGTTTGGTCAGCAAATACGGCGAATTTGCTCCCGCGCCTGCGGTGTCCGGCAAGCTCAGTTGTTGTCAAAAGTGAGGCGGATGCTGGCTCGAAATCCCGTAAGTTGTAAAATTATGTGTTTTTATTTTGTTATTTGAATTGTTTTATAGACCTTTGCACCCACTATATTATTCTTAAATCTAAATAAGTCAAAAAATCAAAATGGCTGAACAAGGCAAATTAGAAATTAAGGAAATCGAACAGGTAGTAGTCCGGTTTTCAGGGGATTCCGGCGACGGCATGCAGCTCGCCGGCAACATCTTCTCCACAATCTCTGCCACGGTGGGCAACGGCATAAGCACGTTCCCCGACTACCCGGCAGACATCCGCGCCCCGCAAGGGTCACTGACCGGCGTGTCCGGATTCCAGGTACACATCGGCGAGGGCCGGGTCTACACTCCCGGCGACAAGTGCGACGTGCTGGTGGCGATGAACGCAGCAGCGTTGAAGACACAGTACAAGTATGCCAAGCCACAGGCAACGATCATCATCGACACCGACTCCTTCGGTGCGAGCGACCTCAAGAAGGCGGCCTTCGAGACGGAGGACTACCTCGGCGAGATGGGCATCGACCCGGACCGCGTCATCCA
This sequence comes from uncultured Prevotella sp., assembly GCA_900548585.1. GTDB lineage: Bacteria > Bacteroidota > Bacteroidia > Bacteroidales > Bacteroidaceae > Prevotella. Next base: position 1,248 of record URLI01000067.1, read on the forward strand.
GTGCCCGCTGACGAAGATGGTCAAGGAGTGCCTCAAGGACAGCGGCATGGACAACAAGGCGCAGCTGAAGTGCCGCAACATGTTCGCGCTTGGCATCGTGTGCTGGCTTTTCAACCGCGACATCAGCCTCGTTGGCAATTTCCTGCGCGGCAAGTTCGCCAAGAAACCGGCAATCGCTGAGAACAACATCAAGGTGGTCCAGGCCGGCTACGACTACGGCCACAACACCCACGCAAGCGTGCCAGCCACCTACCGCATCGAGTCGAAGAACAAGGTGCCGGGACGCTACATGGACATCACGGGCAACAAGGCAACGTCATACGGACTGATTGCCGCAGCGGAGAAGGCCGGCATGCGGCTCTTCCTGGGCTCCTACCCCATCACCCCCGCCACCGACATCCTGCACGAGCTGGCAAAGCACAAGTCGCTCGGCGTGATAACGGTGCAGTGCGAGGACGAGATCTCCGGCTGCGCGAGCGCCATCGGCGCGTCCTTCGCCGGCGCGCTCGCAGTGACATCGACATCCGGGCCGGGCGTGTGCCTCAAGAGCGAGGCAATGAACCTCGCCGTGATCGACGAGCTGCCGCTCGTCATCGTTGACGTTCAGCGCGGAGGCCCGTCAACCGGTATGCCGACGAAGAGCGAGCAGGGCGACCTTCTGCAGGCACTCTACGGGCGCAACGGAGAAAGCCCGATGCCCGTCATCGCCGCGCTATCGCCCACCGACTGCTTCGACGCGGCCTACGAGGCATCGAAGATCGCCGTCGAGCATCTCACGCCAGTGATACTGCTCACCGACGCATTCATAGCAAACGGCTCGGCGGCATGGCGGCTGCCCGACATCAACAAGTTGCCGGAAATCAAGCCTCACTACGCACTCCCCGAGCAGAAAGACAAATACACGCCATACGAACGCGACCCGGAGACCGGCGCCCGCTACTGGGCGATACCCGGCAGGGAAGGCTACACTCACATCATCGGCGGACTGGAGAAGGACGGCAAGACCGGCGCAATATCCACCAACCCCGAGAACCACAACATGATGTGCCGCCTGCGTGCGGAGAAAGTGGCGCGCATCGAGGTGCCAGACGTCGAGGTGCATGGCGACAAGGACGATGCCGACCTGCTTCTCGTGGGCTTCGGCTCCACCTTCGGGCATCTCTACTCGGCAATGGAGGTGCTTCGCAAGCAAGGGCGCAAGGTCGCGCTCGCACAGTTCCGCAACATCAACCCGCTGCCCAAGAACACCAGCGAGGTGCTGAAGCGTTACCCGAAAGTGCTTGTGGCAGAGCAGAACTTAGGTCAGTTCGCCGCATACCTGCGCTCGAAGGTCGACGGCTTCGTGCCATACCAGTACAATGAGGTGAAGGGACAGCCGTTCCAAGTGAATGAAATTGTAGAGTTCGTAACCCAAAAAATCAAATGAAAATGTACACAGCAAACGATTATAAAAAGGGTAAGGCCCGCTGGTGTCCGGGTTGCGGAGACCATTTCTTCCTTGCATCGCTGCACAAGGCGATGGCGGAAATCGGCGTCGCGCCGCACGACACGGCAGTGATTTCAGGCATCGGCTGCTCGAGCCGCCTTCCGTATTATGTCAACACCTACGCCATGCAGACGGTGCACGGCCGCGCGGCGGCAATAGCCACAGGCACAAAGGTGGTGAACCCCAACCTCACCGTATGGCAGGTTTCAGGCGACGGCGACGGCCTCGCCATCGGTGGCAACCACTTCATACACGCCATGCGCCGCAACATCGACATAAACATCATACTGCTCAACAACCGCATCTACGGCCTGACGAAAGGCCAGTACAGCCCGACATCACCTCGCGGCTTCGTGTCGAAGTCGTCGCCCTACGGAACGGTTGAGGACCCGTTCCGCCCGGCAGAGCTGTGCTTCGGCGCACGCGGTAAGTTCTTCGCACGCGCGGTTGCCACCGACGCTGCCGGAACACAGGAGATACTGAAGGCTGCAAAGCAGCACAAGGGCGCGGCAGTGTGCGAGATACTTCAGAACTGCGTCATCTTCAACAACGGCGCTTATGACCCGGTATACACCAAGGAAGGGCGCAAGAAGAACTGCATCTACGTGCGCCACGGCGAGAAACTGGTGTTCGGCGAGAACAACGAGTTTGGTCTCGTGCAGAAAGGCTTCGGCCTGAAGGTTGTCGAGATTGGCAAGGACGGCTACACGCTCGACGACGTGCTCGTTCACGACGCGCACTGCGAGGACAACACCCTGCAGCTGAAGATTGCCGAGATGGCAAACGAGGACGGCTTCCCCGTTGCCCTGGGAGTGATCCGCGACGTCGAGGGCCCGACCTACAACGATGCCGTTTACGCACAGCTGGAGGAGGTCTCGGCAAAGAAGAAGTACCACAACTTCACCGAACTGCTTGAGACGAACGACATCTGGGAGGTGGAATAGCCTTCCCGCAAGCAAGACTGTGTTCGACAAGACGATAACCGAGACGCTGCCGGCATTCGGTTACAAGGAAGTGCCAGTGACGTTCCAGACAAGTGTTGTTGATGAAGCGGAGAGCCTGCCGATAAAGGTCGAGGTGACGCTCGAGGGCGACGAGAACGCCACATCGTTCGGCGACCTGCCAAGGGGCGTTTATGTTGCCAACGGAAAGAAGGTCATCGTGAGATGACAACGTCCTGCGGAGCATAACAAAACGGAACCGGCCATCAGGACTTCCCAACATTTTTATACATGGGGGACCTGATGGCCGGTCGTTTTTCACCGATGACGTGGAGTTGGTCAGCGGCGGGTGAACTTGTAGAAATAAATCACTTGCTTCAGTTCGGTCGCAGGATGCCGGGTGCGGTTCACCTCCGTGAACTCATAGTCCCAGTGACGTGCGAAGAAAGCGTCGCGGTCGCGGTCGGCAATCATAAGGTAGCCATTGCGCGGTGATGATTTCTCGAACTGCCTGATGCGGTCGCCAAGGTAGAAGTTGGTGCCGAAGAAGTGCATCATCGGCTCTTCGACGTATGAGTATAGTTGGTCGACGGGCAGAGTGCGGCGTATCTCGTCTGCAAGCGGGCGGTCGCTCTTGACGTTCTGTATGGCAGGAAGGACAAGGCCGTAAAGGCAAACGTATATTGCCATCACCGGGATGAGCGACAGGCGGTGCAGGTTTCTTGCCGCAGGCGCTCCGGTAATGTTTGCCGGCGTAGCCGTGCCTGGCGATGAGCCACGCGCAAGTTTCACAATGACATAGACGCCGGCAGCGGCAGGCACGAGCATAAGCAGTAAGGCGTAAGGCGTGAAACCGATGTCCTGAAGGGCGGAAAACAGTTGCTGGTTCTGCCAGGCATGTCTGCCGTGGAAACAGCCCGGGGCAACGGGATGGAACTGCAACACCATGCATGATATGCATAAAAGCAGTGACAGTGCCGCCAGCGTGCCAGAGAATATCTTCGCGGCGAGCGGCCTCCACCGCGCAATGCGCATGAACCATTCCGCCAGAAGCCATGCCATGAACGGATAGGCTGGCAGCAGGTAGACGCTGCGCTTGCTCTTGGGAATGCAGTAGAACACAACAACAATGACGAAAGCCGTCCATGTGTAAAGTTCCAGCGGTTCCATTTTCCTCATGCGGCCGAGCCATCCATTTGGCTTGCCGAAGAACCGCCGCGCGGCGACAAAGTGTTCCCTGCGCAGGAAGAACAACGATGCGAGCGGCAAAAGCGCCCACGGCAACCACCCCACCGCCAGCGTCTGGAAATTGTAGAACGCGTTGTGTACATGACTTTCATACGACATCTTGCCCAACAGCCGCAATACGTTTTCCTCATACACCAGCGCGAGGAACTCGTCGCCGCCCTGACGGTAGGCCGCGAGATACCAGCACAGAGGCAGTATGAGTGCGAGTATTGCCGACAGGAAAAGCATCGAAATGGAGCTGAGTGCCTTCTTTCCACGCAGCAGCAGGAATACCCCAGCGACGCCACAGGGCAGTATTATCCCCACCGGTCCCTTCGTGAGCACGGCCCCACTCATTGAAAGCACGGCCCAAAGCGGTATCCCCCGGCATCCGCGCTCCATCCATCTGTACAGGAACATCATCGCCATGACGATGAACATCGTGAGCAGCATGTCAACGCGGCAGTTCACCCCGGAGCGGTAAACCTCGAAGGATGTCAGCGTGAGCATTGCGGCGAGGAATGCCGTCGGCATGTCCCTGCGCTTGGAGTAGAACCAGAACATCACGCCGATGATCACCGTCAGCGACAGGGCGGATGGCAGTCGCGACGTTGCCTCGCTGACATATCCCTGCGGCAGCGAGCAGAGTGCCACCGCCCAATGGAAGAGAGGTGGCTTGTAGGCGATGTCTCCACCGTTGTTGACCGGCAAAATCCAGTTGCCGCTCTCCAGCATGGACAATGCGACCACCGCCTCGCGCGGCTCGCCTTTCGAGTTGTATTCCGTCAATGGCAGGAATGTCACCAGCATCGCCGCGCACACAGCCACCACCACGGCGAGCATCGTTTTTCTACTATTCATATTTAATTATTACTGTCCGCTAAACATAGAAATCCTCATTCCAACTCATTGAGACACAAC
>URLI01000068.1 GCA_900548585.1 uncultured Prevotella sp.
TAAATTGAAAATAATGGTCAAAACATTTGGATATTAACATAGAAAGCGATTTGGGTTTAAGAGTCGAACATGCCGTCCCCGCATTATTTCCATGTTTTTATTTGGCGGTGTGAAAACAAATAACTAATTTTGCACGCAAAATTACATTACTAACTTGTAAAATCTATTAATACAATTATGACAAAAGCAGAACTGGCAATGAATGCCAACCCCGTGGTGGCATTCCTGCAGAAGCCTACGGAAGAATTCACGAAGGCAGACATCATCCGCTTCATCGAGGCCAATGAAGTGAAGATGGTCAATTTCATGTATCCTGCGGACGACGGCAAGTTGAAGACCCTCAACTTTGTCATCACGAACAGGGATTACCTTGAGACCATACTGACATGCGGTGAGCGTGTCGACGGCTCGAGCCTGTTCTCATTCATCGAGGCGGGAAGCAGTGACCTGTATGTGCTGCCGCGTTTCAGCACGGCGTTCCTCGACCCGTTCGCTGAAATCCCGACGCTCTGCATGTTGTGCAGTTACTTCGACAAAGACGGCAATCCACTCGCATCTTCTCCCGAGAACACGCTGCGCAAGGCGTGCCGCGCATTCCGCGAGACAACGGGAATGGAGTTCTATGCGATGGGCGAGCTCGAATACTACGTCATCGACGAAGACCCGGAGGTGTTCCCGGCAATCGACCAGCACGGATACCACGAGTCTGCCCCGTATGCCAAGATGAACGACTTCCGCCAGCAGTGCATGCTCTATGTGGCACAGACCGGAGGGGAGATAAAATACGGGCACTCGGAAGTGGGCAACTTCACAGAGGACGGCCTGCTCTACGAACAGAACGAGATTGAGTTCCTGCCGGTGTACGCCGAGAAAGCCGCCGACCAACTCATGCTGGCGAAATGGGCTATCAGGAACCTGGCATACGAGATGGGGCTCAACGTGACGTTTGCCCCGAAGATCACCGTGGGCAAGGCAGGAAGCGGGCTGCACATACACATGCGCATGGTGAAGGACGGCAAGAACCAGATGCTCGATGGCGGGAAACTGAGCACCGCAGCGCGCAAGGCCATCGCCGGAATGATGGACCTGGCAGAGAGCATCACCGCCTTTGGCAACAAGAACCCAACGTCATATTTCCGCCTCGTGCCGCATCAGGAAGCGCCGACAAACGTTTGCTGGGGCGACCGCAACCGCAGCGTGCTCGTCAGAGTGCCGCTCGGGTGGACAGCAGGCATCGACCTCTGCCACGCAGCAAACCCGCAGGAGCCGGAGGCCATCGCCGACACATCGGCAAAGCAGACGGTGGAGATGCGCTCACCGGACGGCAGCGCCGACCTGTACCAACTCATCGCCGGCCTCTGCGTGGCATGCCGCCATGGCTTCGAGATGGACAACGCGCTCGAAGTGGCAGACAGCACATACGTCAACGTCAACATACACGATGCAGCACACGCCGACAAACTCAAGAAACTGGCTCAACTGCCTGACAGCTGCTGCGCATCCGCCGACTGTCTCGAGCGCCAGCGCTCGGTGTATGAGGAGAAGGGCGTGTTCAGCAAGGCCATGATCGACGGCATCATCAAGCAACTCCGCTCATTCAATGACCGCACGCTCCGCCACGACATCGAGAAGAACCACGATGCCACGAAGAGACTCGTGCAGAATTATTTCCACTGCGGATAAGCCTGCACCGGCAAAATAGATATTCAGGAGTTAAGGAGTTGCGGAGCCAAAGAGACAACCTCGGCTGCACAATCCCTTAACTCCTGATATTTTAAAAACTGCGGTATTAAACAATGAAGGATAAAGCGGCATAGTTGCCGCCCGAGTTCCTTAACATCTCTTAATTCTTTAAAACCACGTAATTATGAAGCGTACCACATCATTATTATTTTGCATCCTCACACTGACAGCCACAGCCGTCATCGCCATTGCCCACGACGACAATGACCCTGTGACAATTCAAAAGATAAGACACGGAATGGCAGCCCCCATCAATGTCACTGCCAAGCCAACAAGCATAATCGCCGATGCACACCGCATGGCACGAATGAAAAAGGCCGCTGAAAACGGACTGACGGCAGATTTCAGCATCAGGGGCGGAGAAGTGCAGGACACGGTATGGGCAGAAAACTTTGACAATGGCTCCGACGGATGGACGTTGCAAAACGGACCAGAGGGCTACGTGGCATGGAAACTCGCAGGAATGACAACACCGCCATACGAGGGCGACGTGCAGTCGCTGACGCTTGACGCGCCATACCAGACATGGAAACGCGAAAAGGCACACGCCACAAGCCAGGCGGTCGCCGTGCCGGCAAATGCCACGCTCCACGCGCTGATATACGGAGGTAAGGTGTATAACGACTATGCCACGCTCACGATAAGCATATCCACAGACGACTTCGCCACCGAGACGGAGCTGTGGAAAAGCACAGCGATTACAGAAAACGGCTCGAAATGGCACGCCGTTGACCTCGACCTCGCCGCCTTTGCCGGAAAAACAGCAAAGATAAGGTTCGCATACGGCGCGGGGACGAAGGACGACATGGACGTTGGAGGATATATGTATGAATATGGCATCGACGGCATCGCACTGACCAGAGTGGCCGGTATAGCGCATATCGACGTGCAGACAGGCGAGGAAATACATTTCACCGACATGTCAACGGGCAATCCGACATCGTGGGAGTGGACTTTCCCCGGTGGTGTCCCGGAGACTTCAACAGAACAGAACCCGGTGGTGTATTACACCAAGGGCGGGCAATACGACGTCACGCTGAAAGTGGCCGATGCCGAGGGGGAAGACGTGAAGACAATCGAGGGCTTCGTCAGGGTTACGGGGAAGAAGCCAGTGCCGTCGTTCCGCTGCCCGGCATCGTTCCGCGACGCGGTGTCGCACCTGAAAATGGTAGCACCGCTCGTGCCAGTGCAATACCACGACACGTCAACCGGCTTCCCCACGTCGTGGACGTGGCTGCTGACAAACGGGCCGACATCTGACACCGACGAGTACAAGCACGAACAGGACCCGTGGATTGCATACAATTTCCTCGGCAAGCAATATGCCATTCTCGTGGCCGACAATGACGAGCCGGACGACGAGGATGAGCCTTCGGACCTGATGTCAAAGGCTGCCACAGACAGCGTGCTGCCGAAATATGACGGGCTGATATGCAACCTGCTCGACACCGACAGCCCAACAAACTACGACATGGCTGGCGACGGCAAATTCCCGGGGGCGTGCAAGATGGCCGGCAGCAACCTGCAAGGCTTTGCCGAGAAATTCTCGAAGCCGTCACGACCGATACTCGTGTATGGCGCATACGTCTATGCGACGGAGGCCGCCGCAGAGGAGACATACGACCAGGTCATGCCCGTGAAGTTCAGCCTGACGCGCAGCGACAACGGCGTGCCGGGCGAGGTGATTGACTTCGACTCGTGGACGATACCGGAGATTGGATATGCCATACGGAACAACAACGGCATGATTACGGTGGAGTTCAGCAAACCACACATAATCGACGAGGAGTTCTTCATAACGGTGACAGACCTGCCGGAAAAGAGCGAGACGCTGCAACTGACATTCGCAATGGCTCCGATGCGCGACAAGGACAACACCGCACTCATGCTGAAAGACGGGGAGTGGCGGCCCATGACGGGATATTTCGAGGAAGCACCGGGTGGACAGACTTCGTTCTACGCATTCCCGAGCATCGCACACAGCGTGATAACGCCGCTGCCGGTGGGAAAGGACACGGTGGAGGTGACACGCGAGGGGGGAACGACGCGGCAGGAACTGTTCTCGTATCTCGGTTACAAGTTCGAGGGAAGCGATGCCGGCTGGTGCAGCGTGACGAACATGCCCAACGGACTGACACTCGACACACTCGACATAAGATGCGACCCTCTGCCCGAAGGCATGGAAAAGCGCGAGGCAACACTGACATTCACTGACAGCGTGACGACCATCCCGCTGGTCGTGGTTCAGCGGGCGGACAACGTGTCGGCAGTGACGAAACCGGAAACCGCACCGGTTGTGGTGTCGCGGCGTTACTACACAACTGACGGCAGGGAAATGGGCAACGGCAGACCAGCACACGGAGTAAACATCGTGCGCGAAGTGCTGTCAGACGGAAAGGAACGCACCACGAAAGTGATAAAGGACAAATGAACCCATGCCCACGTCGAGACAACGCTCATACAACATGTCGTGCATCCACAGCAAGGACACGAAACCGGAAATGGTCGTGCGCAAGTGGCTGTGGAGGCATGGCTACCGCTACAGGCTGAACCACCCTGGACTGCCCGGGAAGCCCGACATCGTGATGAGGAAATACCGCACCTGCATATTCGTGAACGGTTGTTTCTGGCATGGGCACGAGGGTTGCAGGTTTTTCAGGATGCCCAGAACAAACACAGAGTTTTGGGAGAAAAAGATTCGGCGCAACAAGGAGCGCGACAAGGAGACATGCCGCAAGCTCGCATCGATGGGCTGGCACAGCATCACCGTGTGGGAGTGTGAGCTGAAAACGTCACGGCGCGGGAGAACGTTGGAGTCACTGGCGTTCACTCTAAACAAGATTTTCCTGAAAGACCGTCAGGAAACGCGGTACGGAATGCCGGAAGAAGACGGTCTGATGATGGCGGCCGAGGAACAGGTGCAGGGATATAACAAGGCAAAGGAGTGTAAGCAATGACCCGCTGCATGTTGGCTGACAACCACATGCCATGCGGCAGGCATCCTTCCGCACGGCAATTACGCCGTGATTGCAAAGCAAATTCGCCGTGATTGAATAGTAAATTCGGCGTGATTGAAAAGCAAAAGGGGGTGTGTCAAAATTGGCACACCCTCTTTTAACATATCACAAAGCCCGA
>URLI01000069.1 GCA_900548585.1 uncultured Prevotella sp.
CTCGTGAGAAGTGTCAGCCCTAATTTTATTTGCTCATAAAAGTTTTACCGGACAGCAATAAATAAAATCATTCGGCATACGTCTGTATCTTACAGGGTATGCCGAATGTTATGTTTTATGCGTTTTGACAACGTGCTGTATGCCGTTGCCGTCAGCGTTTCAGCCTGTCGTAACGGCTAAGGATTCCAATCAGCCGTTGCTCTATGTTTTCAACGCCGCCTTCTATGTCAGACTCTATGTTGAGCGGCATAACAGGGTCGTGCAGTGACATGCGCAGCAGGAACCAGCCTTTCTCATCCTCGCCGTCGCAGCTTATGCGCAAGCCTTCGTAGTTTGGGCTTACAATCTTCCATCCTCTCATGCCACCTATCGCTGCCGGCAGTTCCTCAAGCACCCTCTTGCCGTATGCGGCAAAGTCGTCACATGTGATGGCGAAGCGTATTTCCTTGCTCCCGGCAGGCTGTTCCAGTCCGGCAATGAGCGATGACAGGCTCTTGCCCACGGAATTAAGTCTTGCGGCTTCCACCAGCAGTTTCGCTATGAGATATGCCCCGTCGTCAAGGAAATAATTCTCGCGCAGCGCGGCATGTCCCGATGTCTCGATAGCAAGCCAGCTTTCCTGTCCTTCGGTGTTCAGGCGTACAGACTCGTTGATTACGTTTTTGTATCCGCGTTTGAACCTGTGATGTATGCCGCCGTGCTTTTCTATGAACTTGGCGAGCCCGACCGACGTGACCGAGTCCGTGACTATGGTGCTTCCCGGATGTTCCTTCAGTATGATTGCCGAGATCAGTGCAATTAGCGAGTTGCGGTTTATCGGCTCTCCGTCCTGGTCGACAATGGCAGAGCGGTCCACGTCGGTGTCGAAGATTATGCCGAGCTGTGCGTTGTTTCGTTTCACCGCGTAGCAGACCGACTGCATCGCGTTTTTGTCCTCCGGATTAGGCACATGGTTTGGGAACATCCCGTCTGGTTCGAGGAATTGGCTTCCCGACGTGTCGGCTCCCAACGCCTTCAGCACTTTGTGGGCGAAGAACCCTCCTGCGCCGTTTCCGGCATCCACAATGATCCTCATGCCTTCCAGTGGTCGGTCATGGTTCGGGAGGTTTGCTCCGCTGCGTATGTAATCCACCAATATCGAGGCATACACGTCCATGAAATCCCATTCCCCGACACTTCCCTTTTCTTCTGAAGATGCGTATGTGCCATTCTCTGCGATTGTCAGTATCGCCGAGATGTCCTTTTTGTTGAGGCCACCGTCCTTTGTGAAGAATTTCAGTCCGTTGCGGTTGAATGGCAGGTGACTTGCCGTTATCATTATCCCGGCGGTCGCCGGACGTTCTTTGTCAACCGTGGTCATAAACATAGCCGGTGTTGATGCCATCCCGCAGTCGAGCACATCTGCGCCGCTGTCAGTGAAGCCCTCCGTCAACGACGCTTTCAACGCCGGTCCCGATATGCGCGAGTCTGTTCCCACGGCTATGCTCGGGCGTGCAGTGCCCGTCTTGTCTTTCAGCCATTTCACGAAAGATTGCGCCAATGTCCTGACCACTTCCGGTGTTAGGTTGACCTCTTCTCCCTCCACTCCTTCCGTGGCCACGCCCCTGATGTCGGAGCCGTTCTGAAGTTTTTTCCAGTCCATAGTAATTGATAATCGTATGTTTAGTAATTCGTTATTAGCAAATGTTTCGCATTCCTGTCATTCCGATCCATGAAACTCACCAGATACCTAATATATAACCACGCTGCAAATTTAATAAAAATATGGGAAAAATTGACTGTATTGACGTGAAAATGAGTTTTGCGGCGCAAAGGTATGTCATGCTGTCAATGAATTCCTCTGCCGTCTGGTGATGTTAAAGACAAAATGAATGGTTTTGTTTTGCGAAATCATTTTTATTGTTTAATTTTGCATCATAATACGGGTGCTCTTTTTGGAATGCGGCGTCTGTACAATGTAAGTAACGAGTAAGGAATTATGCGGAAGATAGAGCTGCTTGCGCCGGCAAAGGACTTGGAGTGCGGTATCGCCGCCATCACACATGGCGCTGATGCGGTTTACATAGGCGCCGCACGCTTCGGCGCTCGTGCGGCGGCCGGCAATTCCATAGAAGACATAGAGAAACTTTGCCGCTTTGCCCACGTTTATGCGGCAAGGGTGTATGTTACGGTTAACACCATTATATACGACGATGAACTGGAAGACACCAGGAATTTGCTTTGCGACCTTGAACGTATAGGCGTTGATGCAATACTGGTGCAGGACATGGCATTGTTGGAGGCGGGACGCTCTGTCAACATACCACTCCATGCCAGTACGCAGACTGACAACCGCACGGCGGAAAAGGTGAGATGGCTGCGCTCGGCAGGTTTCCGCCGCGTTGTGCTTGCCCGTGAGCTGTCGGCGATGGAGATTGCGGAGATACACCGCGAAGTGCCGGACATAGAGCTTGAAGTATTTGTGCATGGCGCGCTGTGCGTGAGTTACAGCGGTCAGTGCTATGCCTCACAGCATTGTTTCGGCCGCAGCGCGAACCGTGGTGAGTGTGCGCAGTTCTGCCGTCTGAAGTTCCAGCTCGAAGATGCTGACGGCAATAAATTGGGTCGCCCACAGCATTTCCTGTCACTGAAGGATATGTGCCAGGTAGACCGTTTGGAGGAACTTATCGATGCCGGCGCGGTGTCTTTCAAGATAGAGGGCAGGCTGAAGGACGCCGCATACGTCAAGAATGTCGTTGCGGCATACAGTCAGCGGTTGAACGGCATTGTGAAGAAAAGCGGTGGCAGGCTTGCCCGTGCGTCCCTCGGAACGGCGGAATACACGTTCACCCCAAATCTGGAAAAGACGTTCAACCGTGGCTTCACAAGCTATTTCATAGACGGCCGCAAGCCGGGCATTTCCTCGCCGGACACTCCCAAGGCAACCGGGGAATTCGTCGGCACGGTGAAAGAGATACGCGGGCGGCGCATATCGGTGGCCGGTACGGCATCGTTTGCAAACGGCGACGGACTGTGTTATATCAACGGCGAGCGAGAGCTTGAAGGCTTCCGCGTGAACCGGGCGGAGAACAATGTGCTTTTCCCTGCCAGGATGCCGCGCTCACTTAGGCCGGGCATGTCGCTTTACCGTAACAACGACCAGCAGTTCGAGCGTGAGCTCTCACGCGATACAGCCGTGCGCAAGATACCTGTAACGCTGTCGCTTGTCGAAACTGCCGATGGCTTCTCGTTGAATGCCATGGTTGCCGGCACAGACAATGATGCCGGGATTGCTGCCACAGCCGGCATTCATGTTGAAAAGCAGGAGGCCAGGACACCCCAGCGTGAAAACATCGTGCGGCAGCTGACCAAGTTGGGCGACACGCCGTTCTCGTGCATTGGCACGATTTTAAGGCCGCAAGATTTCAATTTCTTCATCCCTTCGAGTCTCCTTGCCGCGTCGCGCCGTGACGTGACTGCCAGGCTTTCGGATGCCATTTCGGACTATGTGCGCCGTCTCCGCGACAACACCACGTCGTCGTCTGACAAGCCATCCACGCCACCCCCTCACATGCCAGTGCCTTACATGTATAACATAAGCAACCATGTCTCGCGTGCATTCTATGAAGCCTGCGGGGTGGATAATGCCGGCTACGCGTTCGAGGTGAGGCCTCCTGCAAGACATCCTGTTATCATGCAGTGCCGTCACTGCCTGCGCTACAGCCTCGGTTGCTGTGCCAATCATGGCGGCAAGCACCCGTCGTGGCGCGAACCACTCTTCCTGACGCTTCCTGACGGACGGCGTTTCCCGTTGGAGTTCGATTGTAAAAACTGTCAGATGAACATTTATGCCGAGTAACACAAAGGTCGTTTTCCTTGCCGTATTCACGTTTGCCGCCATTTCATTATGTTCCTGCGGCAAAGGCATAAACTTACGGCGCAGGGCGCAGTCCGACACCACCGAACTGACGCCCCTTCAGCGGGACAGTCTGAAATTCGACCGCGAGCATCACTATTCGCAGAACTACAATTTTGTTGTCCGCAAGCCATCGCTCGTCCTTCTAAGGCAACTCCCAGAGGAGGCTCTGATCGGTATGCCGGTTGACAGTGTCGTCCTGTCAAAGGGTGACCATATTGTCGTTGCCGACATCCGTGTCATTCCACACGATCCCAAAGACAGTATATGGGTGCAGGTGGCACGTGACCAGCAGACTTTCGGGTGGGCACGCGAATCACACCTGTTGCCTTCCGTCGTCCCAGACGACTCAATTTCAAAGTTCATATCCATATTCAGCGATGTCCACTATGTTATTTTCTTCATCGTCATCATTCTGATCGCTGCCGCATACGTTGTCCGCGTGTCGTTCCGCCGCAACGCGCATATAGTGCATTTCAACGACATTCCGTCTTTCTACCCAACGCTCCTGACTCTCATTGTGGCCACATCGGCATCGTTCTATGCCACGATACAGAATTTCTCGCCAGACACATGGCGCGAGTTCTACTACCACCCGACGCTCAATCCCTTTGTGGCAGAGCCAGTGCTGTCGGTATTCCTCGTTTCCGTGTGGGCAATGCTCATCGTAGGCATTGCGAGCGTTGACGTTGCCCGCCAGCGTCTTCCGTTAGACGACTCGGTGCTTTATGTCTGCGGATTGGCTGCCGTGTGTGCTGCCGACTATATCATTTTCAGTGTCACCACACTGTGGTACGTCGGGTACG
>URLI01000070.1 GCA_900548585.1 uncultured Prevotella sp.
CTGTATTTCAATTAATTCAAAGAGCGATTAGTCCACTTTAACGGGACAGTAGTGACAAAAAGATTCAGTAAATTCGCAATTGGTACTTGAATCTACCTGCAACGGCATCTTTTGTGTCTTAAATTAATTTTTTCACATAAAGACACCGGGAATTACAAATCTTATTCTTACCTTTGCGCCCGAAAAAACTATCATTAAGAAATCTAATATGAAAAATCAGGGGAAAGGCATCTCGCGCTTCATACCTTCCGGCATCGTGTGCCTTGCCATCGTCGCGGGGATCTTCTGTTACATCGGCTCGATAATGGGGGTCTCGCAGATGATGAACACCATTATGAAAACAGCGCACGACCTGCTGCTAAACACATGCCTGTACCTAATGGCAATATGTGTGCTGACCGGCGCCATAGGCAAGATATTCATGGAGTTCGGGGTGGTGTCGCTGCTTGAGAAACTGCTGCGCCCGCTGATGCGCCCGGTCTTCAACCTGCCCGGCGTGGCGTCGCTCGGCGCGGTGATGACGTTCCTGTCGGACAACCCGGCGATAATTACGCTGTCGCGCGACAAGCGCTTCAGCGGATATTTCAAGAAATACCAGTTCATATCGCTGACCAATTTCGGCACGGCGTTCGGCATGGGGCTAATCGTGGTGATATTCATGGTCGGGCAGGGATATGGCGTGGAGCCGTTCATCGGGCTGTTCGGGGCGTGCGTAGGCTGCGTCGTCTCAACGCGGCTCATGCAGCGTTTCGTGCTCAAGGAATACCCGGGATATGCCGAGGAGAGCGCAGACTCCGCAACCGGAGAGCCGGCGCAGGACAATCTCGTCAAGGCCGTCGAGCACGAGCAGCCGAAGTCAATGTTCGTGCGCATACTCAACTCGCTGCTCGATGGCGGACGCTCCGGCGTGGACATCGGCCTTGCCATAATCCCCGGCGTGCTGATCATCTCGACTATAGTGATGATACTTACCTTCGGGCCGGGCGCAGACGGCAAATTCACCGGCGCCGCATACGAGGGCACGCAGACGCTGCCGATGCTGGCTGAAAAGATTGACGTGGTGTTCAGGTGGCTGTTCGGCTTCACCGACCCGCACCAGATAGCATTCCCCATCACCGCGCTCGGTGCCGTAGGGGCTGCGCTAAGCCTGATCCCAAACTTCGCGTCGCATGGCTGGATGGACGGCAATGCCATCGCCGTCTGCACGGCGATAGGGATGTGCTGGAGCGGATTCCTCAGCACGCACACCGCCATGCTCGACTCGCTGGGCTACCGCGAACTGACCTCAAAGGCCATCATCTCGCACACCATAGGCGGCATTTGCGCGGCGATCAGCGCGCACTGGGTGTATATGTTGTATTCGTTGCTGTGACGGTGTGCGGGGGAAGTGACCGTCACACATATTTCTCGCCGTACCTCAGTTGCACTTCATTGATGAATTTCCTTATCAGCGCCGACGAATCCTCGCGCTTGCAAATCAGCAGCACATTGCCGTTCTCGGCAACGATGAAGTCTTCAAGCCCGTTGAAGATGCCGATGTGGTCGTCAGGCAGCTTGATGATGTTCCCCTTGCAGCCGTCCATCACCGTGTTGCCCCCTACGCACACGTTGTCGTCGTCGCTCTTGCGCATACTGTCGTAAATCGTGTGCCACATGCCGAGGTCTGCCCATCCGAACTCGCACCGCATGACATACACGTTCTCGCTCTTCTCGAACACCGCCC
Organism: uncultured Prevotella sp.; assembly: GCA_900548585.1. Classification (GTDB taxonomy): domain Bacteria; phylum Bacteroidota; class Bacteroidia; order Bacteroidales; family Bacteroidaceae; genus Prevotella. The sequence continues at coordinate 1,724 of URLI01000070.1, forward strand.
TGTCTATAGACATGTTGGGATATACCGGGAAATTGTTGTTCACATAGTCAATCTCCTCCTCCAGGGTCAGCTGGCGCCCCTCGCCCTCGATTTCCCGCAGAACCACGGGCAGCACGCTCTTCAGCGACTGGCGCATGAATCTCACGTTGGCCAGGAACAGACCGCTGTTCCACAGGAACTCGCCACTTTCGAGAAAAACCTCGGCAAAGCTGCGCTCTGGCTTCTCGGTGAACGACTTCACATGGAACACCGACTCCGCCATCGCCCTGTCGCAGTACTGGATGTAACCATACCCTGGCTCGGGCCGTGTCGGCCTGATGCCAACCGCCAGCCACGCATCGTGCCCGGAGACTATTGACAGACCCCGCTCCAGGTCGCCGGCGAACGCCTCCTCGTTGATGACAGCCATGTCGCTTGGCACCACCGCGATCCTCGCGCCGGCATTCCTGTGGAATATGCGGTATGTAGCCCATGCCAGGCTCGGCGCCGTGTTGCGGAAAATGGGCTCGCTGAGTATGTTCTCACGCGGAAGCAGTGACAGTTGCTCCTCCACGAAATGTGCGTACTCGTGGTTCGTGCTGACATATATGTTCTCTGCGGGAATGAACCTCCTCATGCGGTCGAATGTCTGCTGCAGCAGTGTCCTGCCGGTGGAGAACAGGTCCAGGAACTGTTTCGGCTTTTCCTTCCTGCTGCATGGCCACAGCCGCCTGCCCCTGCCTCCGGCCATGATCACGCAGAAATTATCCTTATTTTGTTTTTTCATCGTATCAGATTTTAATTATGCCACGAATGTAATTAAAATAATCGAGCGCGCAAACTTTTGCCTTGCTAATTTAAATATTTTTTCCAATTCCTTTGTTTTCCCGTGAAAAACAATTACCTTTGCACCCGCAAATCGTCGCGGCGATGTCGCCGCAATGCCCAGATGGCGGAATCGGTAGACGCGCTGGTCTCAAACACCAGTGGAGCAATCCATCCCGGTTCGATCCCGGGTCTGGGTACAAAGTAAAAAGCTAAGTAATTGATTACTCAACACTTAGCTTTTTTTATTTTATAAATGTTCCCAATTTGTTCCCATTTATCTTTCTATTGCAAGTTCCAAAACGAAGTGCAATAAAAGAGTACCCCTCGCCGAGAGATGCAGA
>URLI01000071.1 GCA_900548585.1 uncultured Prevotella sp.
GCTGTCTATCGCCGCAGCCTCGTCGTCGGTGAGGATGACAAATGGTTTGGCTGGCACTGTATTGTCAATAGGCTGGATGTAGGCACGGAACGGCGCCGCTGTCACTGTTGTTGGCGGCACAATCAGATCAGTGCCAGGAATGGGTATAAACTCTTCCTCCCATTCCACTTTTCTCCATACGTCAATCCCCATGCCGTCCGTGTTAAGCAGCCAAGTGTTGAGGTTGGCAGCCAAGTGGTTGTTAAGACGTTCGGTGCCACCCATGAATTTGTATGACTGGCCGGTCTTGGTGTCGAAAAAGCCCTGTGGCTTGAGCGTGCCTGTATTGATGTAGTTGTGTATTGCGGAGGTTGATGGCTGCGTGGTGACGTCATTGCCACTGTCATCAATCTTGTCGGTACCCGATGCCGCAATCTGTACGTTGGCGGCAGCTACAATATCCTTCGAGGTGTGCTCTTGACCGTCGGTAATGCGCAGCAGGTAGGGCTTGTTGGCCTCGAGCGTATTACCGTCTATGGAACTGAACAGGTAATATTCATTGTATGTGCCTTCTCCCTGTACTGGTGTTTTATATGTGCCTCGATATTCCAGTTCGTATGCGCGGAACCCCGTCGGCACGTTTACCGCGTATGGCAGCAGCATGGTGAAGCAGTTCTTGCCGTCCTTGATGTCCGAGAAGTCGCGGTAGGAGGCGAGAGGCATTATATGACCGTCGTTATAATCCGTTTCATAGATGCGATAGTCATCAACATAATATGCATGGCGGTCTGGATATTCAATTATGTCATTGCCAATCTGCCCTGGTCCTACCTCCTTATCCACCACCCATTTGTTATAGACGGCCTCTTTTGCCGTGAATTGGATGGGGAACTCGTAGTCGGCGCCATCCTGAACGCTCAGTTTGGTGCAGGTGAAGTTGCCGCTGCCGTCGCTTTTGACGAAGTTCACGTCCTCTCCCTCCGAGAAAGTGAAGTCCACTCCCTGTGGAAGATAAACGATGGTGCGCGACAGCAATCCATTTGCGAAATTATCTTTATTATTGTCATGTCGACCCAATTGTCTTGTCTTTAACTTGGGGCTTTGCAGCGTATGAAGGTCTAAATATTCCAGGAAGTAGCAGTCGGTAAACGCACTACCATCTATCGTACAGCCGACAGTCCCTTCCCATTTAACTCCGGTGAAACGGGTTCCTCCAAAGGCCGAATATCCTATATTTTTCACTTTATGGGAAAGAACCAGGTCACCTTTTAAATTATTACATAGCCAAAAGGCATGTTCCCCGATACTTTCCACTTCCTTTATGTCAATGGATCTGAGATTGAAGCATTGTCTAAAGGCATAAGATTCTATGCTTTTTACCGAGGCGGGAATGGTTAATTTTACTAACTCGCTACAATATTCGAACATGCCATCAGTGACCGTGGTTACGCCGTCCTCAATAGTTGCTGTTTTCAGGTTATAGCAATCAGCAAAGGCATGATGACCTGAAGTCACATTAACAGTTATGGTTAGGTTATAGTCTTTCAATGATGCGTCGGGCGAGTTTCCTAATTTTGCAGATTTCGGAACAGTTACAGAACCCAACTTGGAGCAATGAAAGAAACACCTATATCCCATGTATGTCACATTTGGAATGGATAGTTTCTCCATGTTGACGCATGAAAAAAAGGCATCGCTGCCTATTGCCGTGCTGCCGGGGATATTGACTTCCGTCAAGCCACTCTCATAGAATGCCTCCTTTTCAATGGCTTTCAGAGATGCCGGGAAATTGATTTTTCTTAATGAGGTTGTCTTGTAAAATGCAGAAAGTCCAATTCTTGTCACGCCATCAGGAAGTTTCACTTCCGTGATGTCTTCTAACTGGAAAGCCCTTTCGCCAATCTCGGTCAACTTCCAATTGATGTTGTTGTACATGATGGGCTGGGTGAGGTCTATAACTCCGCTCAGTTGACCAAAATAGGCTGGTTTTATTTTTTTGTAGTCATCGGTAAGTTGCAAATAATTTTCTTTTGGTATTACCTTGACGGTGTGATTCGTCGCATTCAGCACTTCGTACCTAAGATCGCCGACATCGAATTTCGAGCCGGTTGTTTGTGCGGCCATTGGCATAGCCATGAGCAGCAGCAAGGCGAGGAAGATGCCGCGCCGTTTTGTGTTTTTAAGCGTGTTAAGTTGTTTCATAATTTAAAAAGTTTATTGATTTTGTAATTTTCCTGTGTGCGACAGGCGCATGCTGCCAAGAGGTGCAGGCTGCCCGTGTGACAATTAACTGATAAGCAGGCTCGCCTTTCCGGGAAAGGCAGGCAAGCGATGTAACTATTCAGCAATAGTCATAGGTCATATGCCACCTCCCATCCTACAATGATA